>NZ_BAAGSP010000007.1:0-135946 GCF_054782375.1 Yaniella soli | reverse complement strand
ACACCAATATTCTCACTCATACGACAGAATTAACACGACATTTCAGCACTGTCCGATTAAACCGCCGACACCACCAAAAATAAAAGCGACTGTAGTACTAGGACGGTATTTCGGGGTGGCCGCGCAATTTTGGCTCAATCTGCAGACGCGGTACGACCTGGAAGTCGCTGAGGATCGTGTGTCAGCAGAGGTTGACGCGATTAGCACCCTTGAACGCAGCGTGATTTTCCAGGCCACGGATGTTGCTGGATCTCGGGTTCGGACTTCAGTATTCGGGTGTGGTTCCCCTGCGACGCTTTTGAGAGCTCGATCTTGAATAAAGCATGATGCCGTGGCGCACATGTATGTCGTTGCAGCCTAAATGGTGCCTCAATATCCTGGGAGTATGAACGACATTGATGCGACGCCGGAGACACGCGCTCTGCGGGAGCTCCTTGAAGCACGTCGTGATGAATTCCGCGCTTTGCTGGCGAAGTACGGTGCGACCCGTCCGCAGCTATTCGGGTCGGTTGCGCGTCCGGACTCCTCGAAGAGACTCGCGAGCTGTTCGACCGCGAAAACATCGACATTTTTCCGGAGCAATTGATCAAAGAACAGATATCTCGGACAGCCCTTGGGCACGCAGTCGCACTATGATCCTGGCCTCGCATCCGGGTCTTCCGGAATAACCTTGTCCACCAGTGTTTCGGCGTCGATGTTGAGGTCGTTCGCGACTTCGCGACCGCAATGTTGGTGCCAGGGAGCGTTCGAGTCTTGTTTAGAACAGCGGCCACGGAACCGCTGGCATTTGGCCGCTGGGCGCAGGGAACTGACCCGTTTGGTGCAATTCAGTGCAGCGGCCAGCGAGGGCAGAAAGTTCTTCGGAACTTAGGAATTTAGATAGTTCTTGACCAAGCTCTCCGGATAACGCGTGGCTCAGCTGGTCGATTCCGTCCAACTCGTCTTCGGTTATCGGATCGTCAACCCAACCCCAAAGCACGGTGCGGAGTTTCGGTTCATCGTGAAAGCTCAGGCCATGATCCACTCCGTACCGGTGCCCGTCGGACATAGCGAGGATATGGTCGCCTTTTCGATCGGCGTTATTGATCAGAACATCAAAGACAGCCATGCGCCGTAGCTCTGGGGCGTCTTCGTGAAGCAGCGCAACCAGTTGCCCATTACCATCCTGTCCGTGCAGAATGGTTTTCCAGCCCGTGGTGGGTCGTTGCTCGGTTGGCATCAGCTGTACCGCATGCTGTGCGGGGTCTGCTTCCTGCCAGAGTTGCACCATGCCTTCACCGAAGGGACCATCGCGTAGCCAGGTGTGCGGCACGAGGTTCCAGCCGAGGGCTTCGGACACGAGAAAGGCAGCCACCTCCCGGTGCGCTAAGGTGCCGTGCGGAAAGTCCCATAGTGGTTTTTCGCCTGCAATTGGCTTGTAGACGACGCTTACTTCGCCGATGTTCCCCAAAAATGTTGCATTTGAGGCGGTGGTGATCCGACCGGTGAGTTCCAGTTCGCCGGTGAGTAGCTTGTCGGGTGACATTACAAGTCGGGCCCGGCGCAGTCGTGTCCGTCGGGGTCAATGGGATGACCGCAGCGGGCGCAAATTGGGCGGCCCGCGGCCACGATTTCTTCGGTTCGCTTCGCGAAAGCGCGTGCCATACCCACCGGCATTTGCACCCGGACGAGTTCATCGGAAGTTGGCTCTGGCTGTGTGAGTTCCTCTTCGGCATCCTCGAGGGCGTAGGCTTCCAACACCACCTGTACCATGGAGGGGTCCCAACCTAGGTTCATGGAGCCGACCCGGAAGAGCTCGACAACTTCTTCCAATGGTTCATTATCGACAAGTTCCACGGGGGTATGTGTTGGGACGCTGTGTGGGTTGCCCTCGACGGTGCTCAGTTCATCAAGAATCTTGTCGATCATTTCTGCTACCAATGCCGCCTGCTGTTTCTCTAGGGCGATGCTGGCCAGCTGTACCCCGTTACGTACCTGCATATAGAAGGTGCGTTCGCCGGGCCTACCGATGGTGCCGATGACGACACGATCAGGCCAGTTAAACTCGTGGACTGTTGTGGGCATTCTAATATCCTAGACCGGTTGTGTTCATGATGCTTGGTGACCTGCTCCGCCGCCGACCGGGGCCTCCGCGGTATGCAGACCCGGAGCAAGCCAGGAGAGATCCCCGGCCTCAGTGTTTACCGCATGCACCCGCGGGCCGCTCGTACCGTAATGCACAATCGATGCGGAGGCTGGGCCCACACTCAGACGTTGAAAGAGGTCAAGGTGCATCCCTAAGGCATCGGCCAGAATGGATTTGATGATGTCCCCGTGGCTGACCGCCACCCACACGGCACCGCTTCCATGCTCTGCCTCGAAGGCTGCGTCGTGACGCCGAATGGCGGAAACCGCCCGTGCTTGCATTCCCGCCATTGATTCTCCACCGGGAAAAGTCACCCCTGAAGGGTGTGACTGCACCTGCGACCAGAGTTCCTCGGCGGCTAGATCGGTAAGGCTACGGCCTTGCCAAGCCCCATAATCGCATTCAGTCACATCCGAATCCATCAACATATCGTCGGTTTGTGCCTGGCGTTGCAGGACTTCCTGAGCGGTCTGCACACATCGCTCCAGTGGGCTGGAAACCACGCCGACTAAGGGCAGTGCCGCTAAACGGTCCGCCGTATGCACTGCCTGTTCGTGTCCGGTCGCATCGAGCTTGACCCCGGGGGACCGGCCTGCCAGCACTCCGGTGGCATTGGCTGTGGTGCGACCGTGCCGCACAAGAATAACTGTGGCCATGTACCCAGCCTAACCATCAGCTTGGTGACATAGCGATTCGTTAGCCTGGTTCTTTTCGCTGAACCGTAGGTATGGTGAACAGGAGATCAGATCTGTCCACACCCTTTACAGGAGGTTGTAGCCATGAGTTTTAATGTCTATCTTTCCGGTGAGATTCATACCGATTGGCGTGAAGAGATCCGGCGCGGTGCTGAGTCCGCTGGGCTGGACGTGGTCTTTACTGCCCCGGTGACTGACCATCCTGCCAGCGATGCTGCTGGCGACCACCTGGGTAAACCAGATGACAACTTCTGGCGTGATCATCAGTCCGCCAAGGTGAATGCAATCCGCACCCGCACCTTGATTGAGCAGAGCGATATGGTCGTGGTGCGTTTCGGCGACCAGTACAAGCAGTGGAACGCCGCTTTCGATGCCGGTTACGCTGCAGCGCTGGGGAAGCCCTACGTGACGCTCCACGACGAAGATATTGTCCATCCGCTCAAGGAAGTCGACGCCGAGGCGCAGGCCTGGTGCACGACCACCGACCAGGTCGTGGAGACTCTGCGTTACGTACTCAAAGCTTAAGAGATTGGTTCTGTTATTCGGAATCGGTGATCCGTTGTGGGGTTGTCTATAGCCTGTAATACTTTGGCTATGGCTAGCCTCACTTATCAAGATTCGATCGTTATTCAAGCATCTCCGGAACAGGTCTACGATCTGGTTTCTGACGTCACCCGGACAGGGGAGTGGAGTCCCATCTGCACAAGCTGTTGGTGGCAAGACGGCGGATCCGCGCATGTCGGGGCTCGCTTTACCGGCCGCAATGAGCGCAAGGGACGGACCTGGGAAACTGTTAGCGAAGTCGTCGTCGCGGAACGGGGTCGAGAGTTCGCGTGGGTGGTAGGCGACGGCTATGTTCGATGGACTTATACACTTGCGCCAACCGATAGTGGTACTGAACTGACTGAGTGCTGGGAGTTCCTGCCCGCCGGGCTCGAAATGTTCCACGACAAATTCGGTGAGAAAGCCCCCGCTGCCATCGAAGCACGCACCAAGGACGCCCATCAGGGAATACCGGCCACGCTCGCTGCTATCAAACGGATCGCCGAGCAATAAGCACTGTCGACATCCACTGTAAATATAGCGATATGAACAACGAAAAACCGCTAGATTAGAATCATTGTCGACTAATGAACGGGTTTTATGTCTCGCGTCATCACTAAACACCTAGTCCTAGCTTCCGCGATGGTCACTGGTTTGTTGTTGTCGGGGTGCACTTCTCAAGAAGAAGTTTCACCGGAGATACGTCCTCTTACCGGTGACGCCGCCACTGCGAAATCCCAAGACCCGATCGTGACCGAAGGCAATGGTTCCGAACAACCCGATATGGATGACGCTTTGGCTGAAAGAGACCAGTTCGTTGAGGACCAACAGCTGCCCCTTGACGGTTCTCCTCTTTCGGCAGTCACACCAGAACAAAAACAATTTATCGAAGAGCAGCGCACTCACGTTGAGGAACAAGGAGGAGTTTGGACTCCCGAGGCCGAGAGCCTGACCCTTGCCTTGACCGCTGATGCGTGTGAAACCGCAATTTCGAACAGTCATGAATCGGATGCTTCGACTGTTCAGATGCACATCGATACTTCACCGCTCTTTGCAAGCCAGCTTCCGGAGACTCTGCCTGAGGACCAGCGCGCTCAAGCTGAGATAGGCATGGCAGACATCATGGTGTACGGCATGCAGCACATGTGCCCGGACGATTTTTCCCAGTGGAGTGACGCTGTAATGGAGATATATCCGGAGTACTACGGTTCGCAACAGTAACGTAACTAGCTGCTCATCGTCGTTTCGGGGAGTCGGGGGGATCATGGTCTCGCGAACCATGATCTAGATTAGATCCGACACTGTCTTGTCGACTTTATCCGGGGTCCGCATCGGTCCGTGGTGAAGCGCACGAAAGTCTGGATTCAGGACTCGACGTTGCCGTGTGATTCTGTCTCTTTCCACATCCGGTGGTCCAACCGACCGCCATGCAAGAGGACAAGCGGCGTGTTTTTTTAGACGGCTCCACTTGACGAGCCTTGGCCTATAGATCAATTGCAGGCTGGTTGCTACGATGACGGCTATGTGGCAAGAATCGGACAGCACAGCGTTTTCACTCGCGAAGAGCCAGGCTCAGAAATCATTTGATGAGGGCGGAATCCCAATTGGTTCAACACTTGTCGATAAGCGCGGCGAGATCATCGGGACGGGCCATAACCAACGTGTTCAATTAGCTGATCCGACTGCGCACGGTGAGGTCTCGTGCTTGCGGAATGCTGGGCTCCGAGGTAACTACGCAGATTGCACTATATTTACGACGCTGGCGCCATGTGCGATGTGTACGGGCGCAATACTTCTGTTCAAAATTTCCCGAGTCGTGGTGGGTGAAGCTACTACCTATACCGGGGATCTGGAGCGGCTCCGTGAGGCAGGCGTCGAAGTAGTTCTTGTGGATGACGCAGAATGTATCGAACTGATGCAGCGCTTCATTGCTGAGAACCCAGAAACGTGGAATGAAGATATCGGAGAGGGCGTTTGATCGCACGTTGGTTTCACCCGAGAATATCCTGTTGCACCTTCCAAAGAATGAAGAGCACCAGGTGCGCGATGTTTTCGCACTGCTCGAGGAGCGTGGCTTCCCAGCACAACAACAGACGCCCCACATCACGATCACATTTTCGCAGGATATGGCAGACGACGTTGTGCAGCGTGCTGCCGAGTTGCTGCCACCGGTGATTCCTGCCAGCTTTCGGAGGGTTGGCAGCGTTGTTTTCGGGACGAAACGCAAACAGACCGTTGCTTGGCTCCTCGAAACCTCGGATGAACTGGAAATAGCGGCTCGTGAGATCAGCGCGCTCAACCCTGACGGGCGAGGCCCGCGCTGGACGCCGCACTTAACGATGGGTCTGCGATTACCTCGTGTGATGGTGCCCGACTACATGCGAGCGCTCGATGAGGTAACGTCTGCACACCTCAAGGAACTCACAGTTATCCGGGCGTCGCTCCGGCAACCACAAAGCCAACAGCTCACAGTGCTTGCGGGACAACGATGACAGATCGGAACTTGCCACCGTATTTTGCTGACTCGCTACCTGGGAGAGCTGGTTGGCCGATTGGATTGGCCCACCGTGGCGCGGACGTCCAGCGTGAGAACACCATGGGGGCTGTACGCGAGGCCGTGGAGCAAGGGTTCGGGTATATCGAGATTGATGTGCGGACCAGTGCGGACGGCAAGGTCGTGGTCTTCCATGATGAGCAGCTGGACCGAATTACCACCGGCACGGGAAGGCTTTCTCACTACACATGGGATGAACTATCAACCGAGACGGTTCTTGGGCCCCAGCCACGACATGAACAGGTCTCGGAGCCTCTCGTATTATTCGAACACTTACTCGAGACGTTTCCGAATACTCGATTTAACGTTGATCTTAAAGACCGGGCCTCGGCGGCCCCGATGGCCGAAATCTTGCGACGCCACCGAGCATGGGACCGAGTACTGATCGCTGCATTTCGCGACTCCCATCGTCGATTGTTTTTCGACCATATTCAAGCGGAAGATCACACAGTAGCTTCCTCTGCTGGTAGTGAAAGCGTTGCTCAATTACTGCTGGCACATCGGCTCGGTCGCTTCACGCAAACTGTACGACGGCTGCGACAAAGGCTCCCGCTTCACGCTTTGCAAGTCCCCGTTCGGCAGGGGTGGATTCGAGTCGTGACCAAACGATTCGTGGATGCGTGCCATCGGGCAGGCATAGCCGTTCATGTTTGGGTCGTGAATGAACAGGAGGAAATGGAGCGTTTATTGGCCATGGGTGTCGACGGGTTGGTGACAGATAATGGGGCCGACATCGCTGAGGTTCTTGCCGCTCGGGGCCAATGGCCGCAGAGATTATGAGCGATCTACCGGTGCGCATCATCGAGAAGCGTGAAGGGTATAGTATTCGCACTTTAATCTCCGAAGGCGTGGCACCCTGTGCTGATCGTGGTCGCATTCCGTCCAACGTGGAGCCGACTTCTGGAGTCATGAGTCGTCTTTGTCCTGATCACGACGCTCCTTCGATACGCGAGATTTTTCGCGGGTCTCAGACAGGCTAATGAAGTCCCTTGAGAAGAATCTCGAGCTTCGTTTTTAGAGGAGGTATATCGTCGTGGGCAATTTGTGCGAGTGTTCGGACATCGACCACACAGTATTCATGAGCAATGAGATTCTTCATTGCTATTGCGGCTGAAACCTCCTCCAATTTCGGCCTGCTGGCACGGTCCATACGCTGGTATGCATTGGGCGCCTCTCCCAGAATTTCAAATTGTCGTTCAACGGCCGATTGCAGGATCAAATCCTCTGCTATATCGTCCGATGATTTCCCTGTTGTAAAAGAAATAATATGCAGACCTGGATCGCGTCGTAAACGCGTGTGCGGACATCACTCCGCATATATATATCGTACTTGTTAGCTTGTACCATTGCTTCGAAGTAGGGATTGGAGAAATTGTAGCCAATCACCAAGTACACATCTCTTTTGAGAAGTCTCTCGAGGCCGGACTTCAGTCCCATCCGGGCACGGATACGGCTTGGTGCTTCATTGAGGAACTCCACGAGAAAATCGTAGTCGCTGTGCTCGGGATCGAAGTCATTTGTTAGTGCCGAACCGAAGAGCGTCAGCGACTTGACGTAATGTCGCTCGCAAATCTTGGAGATGGCGTCGACATCCATCCTGAGTCCTTCAAACACGGATTCAATCTACCGTGCCTGTGCCCGATTTTGTGTTGGAGGAAGAGAACCGCGAGCGCGCTGGACCAGTTAGCCTTGTTAAGGCGATGTGGGAACGACTTCGTCTCACTCATGAGGTGGGCGCTTTCTGTTCTGCTTGATTTCAGCACGGTGACGTTTTGCCTTGAGTCGGCGCCGTTTCGAACCTCGTGTCGGTTTGGTTGGGCGTCGGACGGGCTGGGGTGCGAGAGCTGCTCGAAGGAGAGTACTGAGTCGCTGGCGGGCCTCGGTTCGGTTGCGTATTTGAGCTCGGTGCTCAGAAGCCGTAATCGTGAGCGTGGTTCCAGATAGTCGATGGTCGAGACGGTACAGGACGCGTTCGCGCTGGGTATCGGTCAGGGCAGTAGTCGTACCCAAGTTCAGACTGAGCTGCACCCGCGAGTCAGTTGTATTGACGCCCTGGCCACCAGGACCTGAGGAATGTGTGAATTGCTCCATCAGATCCCCGGCAGGGACGATTAATCCGCGTGGGATACCCGGTCCTGCTGGAATATGGAGATCCTTCATATTGGCCAGTGTGGCATAGGAACCTTGGGCACCCAAGTATCGTGCCATCCTCCGGTGTCAGTTGGACGCGAGCTTATGCGACCGGAGGTTATGTGGCCGCCTAGGCTCTGTGCAATAGGTCTGAGTGGAGCTGATCGAGGCTGGTGACGCCCATCAGCCCGAGTGAGATATCTAGCTCGGCGATCAGATAATCTAGCACGCTCTGTACCCCGCTGCTACCGTCAATGGCTAAACCGTAGAGATAAGGTCTGCCAACCCCGACAGCGTCGGCCCCTAGTGCAAGGGCTTTGATAGCATCGGCCGCAGTGCGAATCCCACTATCAAAGATTATCGGTAGCTGTGCGTCGACCGCCTGCCGCACCTGAACCAATGAATCCAAAGATGCTGTGGCTCCGTCAAGCTGTCGACCGCCGTGATTCGAGACCCATAGTGCATCAGCCCCGAGCTGTTGAGCTCGTCGTGCATCGTCGGGGTGTTGAATCCCCTTGACGATGACCGGTAGGTCGGTGGCTTCCCGGAGTCGGGCGATATCGGTCCAGGCTAGGTCAGTGCGGGAGAATATTTCCAGGAACGTCTCCACGGCCGCACGCGGGTACGGGGAGCGAAGGTTCTGGAGCAGCCGTCCTGGGTATCGTCTGGACATACCGATCAGTGCTCGTACTGCAGCAGGGGTGGGCTTCGGAGAATCGGCTGTGTTGGTCTGCTGCCTATCGGCGTGTACCCGGGCTTCGACCAACTTGGCGAACTCGGGGTCGGAGGTGTACTGCCCAACGCCCATACCATGGGCAAAGGGCAGGAAACCATTGTCCAGATCGCGGGTGCGCCAACCCAACATTAACGTGTCTAACGTGACGACTATGGCGCTAGCTCCGGCGGCCTCTGCGCGGCGCACCATGCTAAAGGCCACCGCGTCGCTGGTGCCCCAGTAGAGCTGATAAAACCAGGGAGAACCGTCTAATTGAGCGGCGATCTCTTCCACGGGCACGGAAGCTTGGGTGGAGACCGTCATGGGGATCGTGGTGCGCCTCGCCGCCTTGGCCGTAGCGACATCCGCTTGCGGGTGGACCATTTCTGCTACGCCGATCGGTGCCAGCAGATAAGGAGTCGGAAGATCCAGACCCAGTAGCTGAATCTGTAAGCTACGCGCGCTGACCGGCGAAGCCATCCGAGGTACTAGATGCCACTGGTTAAAAGCGCGTCGGTTGTTGTCGTTGGTGGACTCCGTTCCTGCAGAGCCATCGATGTAGCCTCGTGCCTGGCGCGACATGGTGTTCACCGCAGCATTGTGTAGCTTCTCGCTGTTGACAGGGACCTTCGGTCGGCGGCCGTAGAGCCCGGCCCGGTAAATGAGGTTCTGCATGCGGCGGCCGGGTGGCACTTGTGCGGGCATGGAGCTCCCTTCGATGTTCTACCGCTTTCGTCACGGCATCGGGTCGGGCGGATACACCTGCGATTTGATGCTGTAGAGAATAGCAGATGAGCTGTGGAGAAGGCGATTGAACGTGAGCGTCATAGTTCGTGACTCTTGGGTTACTGGGAGATCGTTTCATAGTGGACGCCATGTCGTATGCGTGCCTCGTTGAACAGGTCTTGTCACTGCGTCGGCACAGTGTTTGTGTGGAACATGGAAGTCCAACATCTGCAACTCAAGGAGGATGTATGACTCAGAACCTCAACGGACATACCATTGCATTTGTCGCCACCAATGGCGTCGAACAGGTGGAACTTACTTCACCGTGGGACGCGGTGAAGAACGCGGGCGCCACCCCGGTGCTGGTATCGGATAAGACAGGCAGCATCACTGCTATGCAGGGCGATTGGGATCACGGAGACTCGTTCACCGTGGATCGCCACATCAGCGAGGCAAAAGCCGAAGACTTCGACTCCCTCGTGTTGCCCGGCGGCACGTTGAACGCGGATACATTGCGCACCAACGAGGATGTGTTGAACTTCGTGCGCGGGTTCTTCTCTGCTAAGAAGCCGGTGGCATCAATCTGCCACGGCCCATGGCTGCTGATCAACGCCGGCGTCGTCGAAGGACGAAAAGTCACCAGTGTCGATAAGGTCTCCATTGACTTAAAGAATGCCGGGGCCAACTGGGTCGACCAAGAAGTTGTCGTCGACAACGGTCTGACAACCTCCCGGAACCCAGGTGATCTTGATGCATTCAACGCCAAACTCATTGAGGAAGCAGCTGAAGGTAAACACCGTCAACAGACCACATAAGCTTGTCGCTTGATTGTTCATCGAGTTCGAAAGGCCCGCTACCGACCGATTGGTGGCGGGCCTTTCGACTGCGTGCCAAAAAGTAGACTTTACCGAGTTTTCTGGTGAGAACACGCCCCATTAGTCCAGATCCGGACTGTCCTGCGAAAGCACCCGTTCAGCACCGAGTACGTTTTCCAAGACTTGTGGATCCAAGGGAGTGCCGCGGCGTAGGACGCTCAGCGAACCGCTGGGTTCGAGTACGATGCACCGGGCCTGCGCTGGATCTGAGATTCCCGCCCGGCGCAGCGAACTCATGATGTCGTCGTGCGTCACGTGGGTCTTGCGCATCAGGTCGGGCTGAGGTTTTCCGTGTGCCAATACCACTGTTGGTTGGACATGTAGCACCTTGTGGATGTTTATATTGCTGCGTATCTGGCCGAAAATCGCTTCGCAGGTGAGTAGTGTGGCTAGGCCGATGATGCCGGCCGTCAGGGTCGGTGGGTCGCCAACGATTACGCGACCCGCTACAGAGCCGAACATGATACCCACGACGACGTCGAATCCTGTGAGCCCGGACAATACCCGTGCACCGAAAAGGCGCAGGAGTAGTAAACACGCAAGATAAATGACGATGGCCGTGATAATGACTATCGGGATACGCCACAACTCGAGGCCGAGGGTGTCTCGTAGTTGTTCCGGTGTCACGCTGAAAGCATCCATTCAGTCATCGTAAGCGAGCCTGCTCTAGGATGGTGCTCTTTGAATGTGCCATGGTGGTGTTATGACACAGCTTCTGGTGATTCATCACTGCCCAACCAACAGTGTTCAGCAATTGCTCGACGCGGCACTCAAAGGTGCCAACCATCCAGATATTGAAGGCGTCGAAGTCACCTCGGTTCCCGCTTTGGCATGGGCTCGGGGTGAAGCAGATGAGACCGCGATCAAGGAGGCTGACGGTTACCTGTTCATCACCCCAGCCAATTTTGGATACATGAGTGGGGCACTGAAGCACGTTTTCGACAGTACGTTCCTCAAGATTGGTGGGTCACTGAGCGCGGACGGGAGCGCGAGCGAAGGCGAGCGAAGTATGCGTCGGCGACCTTATGGCCTCATCGTGCATGGCCGGTATGATACGACCGGAGCCGTCCGATCGGTTGAGGGAATCGTCGGGGCGCTGGGGTGGCAGCTCGGTGGCGAAATCTTGGAGGCGCTGGGGGACATCACCGACGAGCATCTCGAGGCTGCTGAGGACCTTGGCGCTACTGTGGCCATTCAATTGACAGAATGACGCCCTACGGTGCTCCGCTCGCTGCTGGACGTTATCATGTGGTCCTCCGAGAGGCTGCAATGGAACTCAGCCGATGTGGCGAGCCCAAAAAGAATCTTCAGCCCAGTTTTCAGGGGCCCCATAGCGATAAGGTTCAATTTGGGACGTGTATTTAGGAGGTTGTGAAGACGTTGAGCCCAACTGCTATGCGGTGAAATTTCATTAAGAATTGACTGAAGGGATACCAGAACAGGATATAGACGTTTTCTGGATCGAGCCGGTAGGGAATCTGTACCACTCAGCCATGAAATTTTGGGTGACGTCGGAATCATAGGGTAGACGCCTAAACCAACGTTCCATAGCCGACCATGGTGCGCGGAAATGTTCCGAACACGGGTATAAGTAAGCATCCACGATTCCAAGACTGGCGCGGTCAATCCGATACTTTTAGCGATTTCCGTTCGGTCAGCACGTCGTTGAAGGTTTCGGTATAAGCTGGTTAGTTGCCCGATGGATAAGGTTTCCACCATCAGCCATGAAGGTGGCATCTCGGGGGTCCCGTATGTTGTGAGGTAATGCTCGAGGGCTGAGACGTGGACTAGATGGTCTTGTGCGCTGTCGGGTTTGCCCAGCAACCGTTCTTCGCAAATTTTTCTGACCAGCGTGAGAAAATTACCGTGGCGACGTTGTTGATCGAAATGCGATGGATCTACATACCAGTGAGCGTCGTCGTACCGTGTCGACATATGATCCGTTAGTGCCGCCCGGAGTGCGACCTCGGCGCGTTCTAAGGCGTCGAGGACCACCAAGCGGAGTTCACGATCGAACACGTAGAGGTCTAGTACATCATCGAACGACGTGCCTGTGCGGAACTGATGGTCGGGACCGCCCTGTTGAAATGGGATCGTATATGGAGAAAGCCGATAATATCCAATGTGGCGCAGGTACCTGGCCGCTCTATCCGGGTGGGGTATTTCTAATCCGCGATCAGCGAGGCGCTTGACGAGGTCCACATTCATCATTGGTGGTTTGTCGTAGTGACCAGACCCACGCGGCCGGGGTTGTCGCCGCATGAATGCCCCTCCTCCTGAGCGATGATGGATAAAAAGATCCCCCAAGTGCGCATCGTGGAGAGGCGTGGGGGATATGGTGCCCCCCACTGTAACACATGCGTTATTCGCTAGGTTTAAGGAGTGCCAAACTTGGAATCCAACTGTAAAAAAGACTCCGATTGTTGTTGCATTTTTCGGTCGCTGGTCTGTCGGGGCAGTTGAAGAACTGTGTGTTGTTCTGGCAGGCCAACTCACGGATCGGTGACCGCATTACTGTGGTGTGAGAGTGGCTAGTTGCCTTCGCCATGAGGGTCGAAAAGATCGTCAATCTTGCATTCGAAGGTCTCAGCTAAACGGAAGGCCAGAGGCAAGGACGGGTCGAAGCGACCTCGTTCGATGGAGATGATTGTTTGGCGGGAGACTCCGAGCTCGTCGGCGAGACGTTGCTGTGACCAGCCCAGGTCTTTCCGTCGTTCGGGTAGCGAGTTCTGCACGATCAGCCCCGCTTCATTGCCATGACATAGCGCACGAAGGTGCTGAATATAGCGATAAGCAGTACTCCCGTGAGCGCCCAGAGTACGTCGAAATCGAACCCGGTGATCGCGATGGTAGCCAGGCCTAAGCCTGTCACCGTAACTGTGTCGCTCAAAGCCCCTGACATGGCTGAATTTAACCATTTCGATTCGACTGATTCCTCGGGCTTATCGATGGCTCCTTTGATTGTGGATCGATCAACCACGAGCGCCCACACCAAGCCCGCCAGGCCCGGGGCCATAATGACCGCGAAGACCGCGGCGATAAGTAGCGCCAGCTCTCCTCGGGCTACCCCGGCCCACAGAGTGATTGCTCCGGCTCCTACAGCGAGCACCAGTCCGAGCGGGATGGCCAGGGCCAAGGCTGGAAAGCGGCCGCTGGCAAAGCGGGTGCGGCCCCATAGGGTTCGGATGTCGGTACGAGTTTCGCCGCTCATTGTCACTCCTCCTGTAAAGCGTCTTTTACGTGTATAGTCAGTTTTACATGTACAGTCTGCTTTACGCAACTGCGTTCATGGCCGTCGTGTCACACGGACCAATGGTTTGATATCGGTTCATGTGGAATTCAGCTCAATGCTCCTGAAGGTTTGCTCCAGTATTGGACACTGTGACTCGTGTCTAAGGGGAAGGAGGGTTGATGACGGCTATTCGACACGGAAGCACGACCGAAGGGCACGCGTTGGACTCGGAGGATTCGGCTGCGCAGGGCCGTTTAGGAGGGCCTGAACTCGCTACCGCACGGAAACAGCGAAAACGCCGCAGACTGTCGAAGAACTGGTCGTTATTTCTGATCTTCGCCGGCCCCAACATCTTGCTGATCCTCGCGTTTATTTACTATCCGCTGTTCAGCAACATGTATTATTCGACGCTGGATTGGCGACTTGGTTCTGCAACCGCCGAGCCAGTTGGGCTCGAGAACTATATTCAGTTCTTCACCTCGGACTCCGGGGTGGAAGTATGGCGGGTCACCGGCATTTTCACGGCCGGAGCAGTGCTGGGGTCCATGATCCTTGGCTTGTTGATTGCCCTGGTGCTCAACAAGAAGATCCCGGGTCGAACGTTGGCGCGAACCGCGGTGTTCTCGCCGTATGTCCTATCGGGTGTTGGCGTGGCCATGGTGTGGAACTTTATCTTCGACCCAACCTTGGGCGCGCTGTCACACATCCTGAACTTCTTCGGACTGGAATCTCCCGAGTGGTACCTCGACGAAAACTGGGCCTTGTTGATGGTCATTATCGTCTACGTCTGGAAAAATTTGGGCTATTGCGCTGTGGTGTTCTTGGCCGGCTTGCAGTCCATTCCACAGGATTTGATCGAGGCCGCCAAGATCGACCGGGCCGGCCCAGTCCGCCGGTTTTTCTCGGTCACCCTCCCGTTGCTGACGCCAACAGTGTTTTTCCTCTTGGTCACCAACATCATTTTCTCGATGACCAACGCCTTCGACGTCCTGCGCACCATGACTCCGACAGGCCATGGCACCAACACGATCATCTTTGAGATCTACCTGCAGTCGTTCGGAGCGTATCAACGGGCTGGCTATTCGGCCGCCATCGCGGTTGTGCTGTTCATAACGTTGTTCGTCATCACGGCCGTTCAACTGCGCTATGTGGAACGGAAGGTGCATTACCAGTGACTTCCAAAATGACGCCCATCCCACCGGTAACCACCGGATCGGTCAAGCCGAAGAAGACGCCCAAGCCCAAGAAGCCCGACTGGCGGCAAGCCTTCGCTCCGAAAAACCTCGCCGATACGTTGCTGGCTGGATACCTGCCCATCCTCATCGCGCTGCTGGTGATCGTCCTGCCGCTGGCCTGGATGGTGCTATCGAGCTTCAAGCCGGCCAATGAGATCGTGACGCTGGATCCATCGCTGCTGCCGCAGGATCCCACCCTGAGTAATTATGAGACTGTGGGTGATCGCGTCCCGCTATTGACGGTGTTGGGAAACAGCGTGATCGTGACCGTCATCGGTGCCACGGTCAAAGTCGTCCTGGCGATCACGACTGCCTACGCGCTCGTGTTCATCCGAGTGCCCGGCGTGAATCTGATCTTCTTGGGAATTCTGGTGGCGTTAATGGTGCCGCCGGAAGTATCGATGCTGCCCAACTATCTCACGATCAGCTCGTTGGGTGGACGCGATACCCTGTGGGGGATCATCCTGCCCGGCCTTGGCACCGCCTTTGGAACGTTCTTGTTGCGCCAACATTTTATGGCCCTGCCCAAAGAGATGTTCGAAGCGGCAGAACTTGATGGCGCAGGACACTTCCGCAAACTGCTCCAGAGCGCCGTTCCGGTCTCCATTCCAGCTATCGCGACGGTGTCGCTGGTGACCATCGTCAACGAGTGGAACAACTTCTTGTGGCCGCTGATCATCATCGACTCTCCTGAGAAGATGACGCTGCCAGTGGGACTCAACCTGCTCCAATCTATCGAAAGTCAGACCGGCAGCTACGGCATCCTCATGGCAGGCGCGGTGCTGGTCATCGTTCCCGTGCTCATCATTTTCGCGGCCCTGCAGCGATACATCGTTGCAGGTCTCACCCAAGGTGCTGTCAAATAACGCATCGCATACGACAACTCATCTCCACACAACTTGAAGGAGTCTTTATGAAACAACAGCCAGCGCACACACGTAAGAACCGTCGGACAACGCTCGGCGCCGCTGTGCTCAGCATTGCGGTGCTCGGACTGACTGCCTGCGGCCCGGATACCTCCGGTGAAGCCACCGAAGCAGAAGCAGTAGAACTCGAGGGGGTTGAACCGGCAGAAGAGATCACGTTCTGGACCAACCACCCGGGTGGCTCCCAGGATGTCGAAAACGAACTGATCGCCGAGTTCACCGAAGACACCGGGATAGAGGTGAACGTCGTGACTTCAGGAGCGAACTACGAAGAAACCTCCCAGCGATTCCAAACAGCACAGGGCAATGCGGAAGCCGACATCGTCGTGCTCTCCGATGCCACGTGGTTCCCGAATTACCTCAATGATTCCCTGATGCCGGTTGACGACCTGCTCGAAGCTGCCGAGGTCGACCCGTCGGGTTACGTCGAAGCGTTATATCAGGATTACCTTTACGAAGACGCCCACTACGGGGTGCCCTACGCACGGTCGACCCCGTTGTTTTACTACAATGCTGACCACTATGAAGAAGCAGGTATCGAGGCCCCACCAGAAACCTGGGAAGAAGCAGCCGAAGTATCCGACCAGCTGATGGAAGCCGGTGTCGCGGACGCGGCTTTCACTTTCCCACCACAAGACCAGTACCCAGCGTGGTCAATGGCTAACCTCGTTTGGGGGTATGGGGGCGCATGGTCGGATGAATGGGACTTCTCGGCGGTATCTTCTTCAGAGACCGTCGAGGCGTTAGAGTTCGCCCGAGACGCCACGAACGACTGGGCGAGTGTGGCATCGGGGGACCCGGCTGATGACTTCTCCGCTGGCGCGACCAGTCAAATTGTGCAGTCCACCGGCTCCCTGGGCGGGATTCTTGAATCTGCCGACTTTGAAGTAGGAACCGCATTCTTGCCGGGCGGACCTGCTGCCGAAGGTGAGACCCCAACCGGCGGTGCCGGTCTGATGATTGCTTCGGATAGCACACCGGAACGTCAGCTGGCGGCAGCTATGTTTGCCGGTCACATGTCGAGTCCTGAGGCAACCGCTGAGTTCTCAGCTGCAACTGGTTACGTACCGGTCCATGTGGATGCTGACATGTCGGATGTCTACGCGGAGACTCCACAGTTTGAAACTGCCGTCGACCAGCTCGAGCGCGCACGTGTGCAAGATCATGCACGACTGTTCGTTCCAGGTGGCGACCTGGAACTCTCGCAGGCGCTGCAGGACATCCTCACCACGGATGCTGATGTTGAAGAAACCATGCAGGACGTCCAAGCCGAGCTTGAGTCGCTCTATGAGTCGGACTTGGCTGACGAAGTAGAACAGTAAACTCCACTCGAATCGCCGGGGTGAACCCGTGGGCCCATTACGTGCCTGTGGGTTCACCCCAACCCTTGTCCTGCGAAAGGTAATAGCAACTATGGCATCTGTAATCTACGACGCGGCGAGCAGAATATATTCCGCTGGTGCCCGTCCGGCCATTAACCAACTCGAACTCGAGATCAAAGACGGCGAGTTCCTCGTGTTGGTCGGTCCGTCTGGCTGCGGAAAATCGACTGCGCTTCGCATGCTCGCAGGGCTCGAAGAAATCGATGAGGGTCGCATCCTCATCGGTGGGGAAGACGTCTCTGACGTGTCGCCCAAAGATCGCGACATCGCCATGGTCTTCCAGAGCTATGCGCTCTACCCTCACATGACGGTTGCTGACAACATGGGCTTTGCCCTCAAAATCGCCGGAGTATCGAAACAAGAACGGTATCGCCAGGTTCGAGAAGCCGCCAAGTTGTTAGACCTCGAGGACTATCTCGAGCGTAAACCACGAGCATTATCTGGTGGTCAGCGACAACGTGTAGCCATGGGACGGGCGATTGTCCGGTCTCCAAAGGTCTTTCTGATGGACGAGCCCTTATCGAACCTTGACGCCAAGCTCCGGGTCCAAACCCGCACTCAAATTGCAGCGCTGACCCGAAAGCTGCAGGTCACTACCGTGTACGTCACCCACGACCAGGTCGAAGCGATGACGATGGGCGACCGGGTGTGCGTCCTGAAAGACGGTATCCTGCAGCAGGTCGATGTGCCGCGAAATCTCTATGCTCGGCCCGCCAACGTCTTTGTTGCTGGCTTTATTGGCTCCCCATCCATGAACCTGCTCACGGCCAACCACGATGGGTCGAGCGTTGAAGTCGGTGATCAACGATTCGAGGTCCCGGCTGGAATACTGCAGCGAGCCTCAGCCTCCACCGTCACACTCGGGATGCGTCCTGAAGATCTTCACCTCGTAGGTGCTGAGACCGGCGGATTGGAGATGGAAGTTCTTTTGACGGAAGAATTGGGCGCAGATGCCTATATATTTGGTATTCCCAAGGGCTTCGAAACGCTGCAACCCACGATTGTTCGGGTCGATGGACGGAAACCTCCAATGAAGGGCGAAACTGTCTATGTTGCTCCCGATATCTCGTATCTGCACGTGTTCGACTCGGAAACCGGGTTACGTCTCAATGAGGATGTTCCTGAGCACACACCGCAGGCGCAGCTGGCCGACGTAGCAGCGTTGCAAGAAGAAGATACCTAATTTTGCCCGTCCCTTTGTTCCACGGTGGTTCCTTGTTGAGGAGAACTCGCGATTCTCGCATGACTGGTAGAAACTCGTCTCAGTGCTCTTGAGCCGCCGAACCTAAAACACCACTCCTTGCAGAGTGGGGACTGAAGATCCGATCGAGATGATCCTCGACGACAGCCAGAGCCTCGTCGGCTGAATAGTGCCCGACAAGCAGGTGAGAAACCAGGCCATCAGTGACGGCCACGAGAGTCATCGCCTCACGGTCGGTCGCGAACTCCGAAGAGACTTGGTGGATGGCTTGCGCAACGTGCAGCTGACCTGCGATCAGCTCATGTAACCCAGCCCAGGCATCCCGAATTAGCGTGGCAAGATCAGCATCCACCGCGGAACGTGCGACGAAGGCTAGCCAGACCGAACTGCCGATGCGTTGTGCTTCATCCAGCGGCAGGGTCTGATGCATGACCGTGCGGATTACCGTTCGAGGGTGGTCAGGCTCCTGCGATTCCGTCAACGAATTGGAGGCCCCAGAGTTTGCCAGGTCGATCATATATTGACACGCGAACAGAATCATCTGGTCCTTGGTGCCGAAGTAGTGCTGTACTGTGCCCATGGAAACGTTGGATTCCGAAGCGACGGCGCGCAGAGTCACCGCATCGAGCCCACGGTTGGCTGTGATGTGCCAGACGGTTTCGGCAAGCTTCTGTCGGCGCTGTTCGTGATCAACGACTTTCGGCATCCAAACCCTCCCTATTTTTATCATGCGAGTGCATTGCGTTAAACCAGGTCTTTGTTTTATTATAATACAACTGCATAAAAAACATGCGGAGTGGACCTCCATGATCTCCGTCGCGAAGATCGCAAAGCACTATGGCGGCACAACAGCGGTTGATGATGTGTCGTTTGACGTCCAGCCGGGTGTTGTGACCGGGTTCTTGGGCCCAAACGGAGCCGGCAAGACCACGACCATGCGCATGATCTTAGGACTGGACCGGCCTACATCCGGTGTTGCCACCATCAATAACCGCTCCTACGCCGATGTTCCAGCCCCTATGCGTGAAGTGGGTGCGCTACTCGACGCCAAAGCGATCCAGACGGGTCGTACGGCGCGCGACCATCTGCGGTGGTTGAACCGAGCCGGTAACTTGCCGTCGGGTCGCGTCACTGAAGTATTGAAGATGGTGGAGTTATCTGATGTGGCCGACCGGCGGGTTGCTGGATATTCGTTGGGTATGTTCCAACGCTTGGGGATCGCAGCGGCGCTGTTAGGTGATCCGGAAACGCTCATCCTCGACGAGCCATCCAATGGGCTTGACCCTGCCGGTATGCGTTGGATCCGTGACTTCATGAAGGATATGGCAGCACAGGGGCGCACCGTCTTTGTCTCCAGCCATCTTATGGGGGAGATGCAGCAGTCCGCCGACCAGGTGATCGTGATCAACCGCGGACGGCTCGTGGCCGATGTTGACGTTGAACAGCTGTTCACGTCTGCTGCGCAAGTGATCGTACAGTCGCCGCGAAGCGACGAACTGCGTGTTCTACTGGTCGACCATGGCGCGAAAATTCACCAGACAACGAGTGAGGCCACCGTTGGTAATGAATCTCAAGGGATGGACCCTGCCCACAGTGCGCTTCGGGTCGCCGGGCTGGGGGCACCACGGATCGGTGAGTTGGCTGCAGCAAACCGGATACCACTGTATGAACTAACCCCCGAACAGACCGATCTCGAAACTGCATTCTTGGCGCTGACCGAGCAAGAAACCCTTGGTGTGGAGGCTTTACATGACCGTGGCGAACGTTGACCAGCAATCGACCGTGCTTCGTCGTAGCGGGTTGAAATCTGTGATTGCCTCCGAGGCGATAAAGATATGGACGCTGCGGTTCCCACGTGTCCTCGTAACCCTCGCGGTCGTGCTTGCTGCGGTGACCGCTCTGCTGTTTCTACTGACAATCGATGTCACACAAGGTGACTCGCTGGCTGCGCTGTTGTGGGCCGATATTGCCAGTACGGCTTTGCTCGGCGTCGACGCAACCGCAGTCGTCTTCATCATCTTGGGGGCATGGTTCGTGGCCTCCGAATATGCCACGGGGATGATGCGCACCACCCTGGTGGCTACGCCGAACCGCGTTAAGGTCTTTTCGGCGAAGCTCCTCGTGTTGGCAGGGGCCGCAGTGCTGGCAGGCTTGGTGTCCGTTCTCCTGGCGATACTCGTGGCGCAGTTGGTTCTGGCGGTATCCGGTCTACCGGTGCTCAATTTGATGGACGGGGAACTTCTGCGGATGGCGTTGGGCAGTCTCCTGATGGTGTCTTTCTATGCTGTGCTGGTTGCTGCTCTTGCGTTCATTGTCCGCACTACCGGCGGTGCAGTGACGGCCACGCTGGCAGTAATGTTTGCTCCCGCCGTGGTCTCAATGCTGCCTAACGCGGCGCAGCAATTCCTGTTGCCGATGTTTCCGAATGCTGCGATTCTTAGCATTTCTGGATCAACCGACCCCGGCCAGGCAGTGCACTTGGTTCCGCTCCTCGCCGTGGTGGTCCTGGCGTGCTGGCTGGTCGTTGTGCTCGGTGCGGCACTGACTCTGTTCTCCCGCAGAGACGCGTGAGTTATGAAACGCTCGCGGTCTGTGCCTCAGCAAACTGCGGCGTATCAACGCGTGTGCTCAAGTAGTTTCCGATCGCCAGGCGGTTGATCTCGGAGCGGCTGACGATACCAACCATGTGACCATCCTGCTTGAGTAGTGGATGTTCGCATAACGGATTGCAAAATTTCGCTGTAATCCACATCTGCGGTGAGTGCACTGCCGGAGCCTTTCCCTTAGTCTGTAACCTCGATACCCGCATCTAGGGTTTCAGCCAACTCGGCCAGCTTGGTCACCGACCGGCTCAACGCTTCTTCGGTGTTCGCTCTGGCGCGCTCAAACCGGGTCTCATCGGTCAGTTCGCTCCAGTCATACGTGTGGCGTACTAGCGTCGTGAGGTCATTGACCGGTTCGAGTTCCCACCGCCACACATGACCGCGAGGTTCTTCGCCTACCGGGGCCGGCTTCCAAGCGATACGGCGGCCCTCTTCAAACTCTACCACCTCGTTGTCACGGCTTTGGCCGTTCGTGAGCTCCATGGTGAAACGTTGGCCGACTCGATCGATGCGTTGCCCCTGATCAGCACGAGATAGGTTGTCGTTACCGTCAAATTGTGGGTGGCGGGCTGGGTCGGCGATTAACTTGAAAACCTGGGCGGCTGGGATCGAAACTTCACGTTCGGCGCTGGTAATGCGTGATTCAGTCATGGCTCCACTCTTTCACTGGTTACCGTCTCCGTCTAGTGGCGTTTGGCGTGAAGTAATCCTGCCCCAGCTTTCCTGCGTCACTATGGTGGCAGAGCCGTGCAAGGACAGTCTTGAACAGCTTAAGGTGCTCATGCCTGGGCATATAGATACCCAGTTTGGCTCAGCGTTGAAACATGCACGAAAATCTTGGACTTGCTGTCTTTTATAGGAGAAAAGTATTTATCAGTTATATAAAGGAAAGAATTCAGTATGGCAATAACAAATGTTGATTTAGACCCAAAACTCATCGAACGCGCCAGGGCATTGACCGGTGAACGGTCGAACAGGGCGGTTCTTGATTTAGCGTTGCGCAGGCTCATTGCTTCTAAACAGAAGGCGTCATGATCGATGGTATTGCGGGGCTGGAAGATTTCCCCGCAGAGCTTGGCGCTCCTGTCGAGCTACCTGCATCTAAGTCGTCGTGACCGATTATCTAGTGGACAATTCGGTTTGGGCAAGGCTGGCTACGGGCGATCCAAATATTGTCACGCGGTTGGGTCGGATCGAGCGGACGTCTGCTGATCTTTTTGTGACCTGTCCGCCCTAGGTGTTGGAATTCTGCCATAGCGCTCGTACTCCGGCGGATCATGCACACTACCGCGAACAGGTTTCTCTGGGGTTTCCACTTGAAAATGCTCCTGACGAATCTCTTGTACTCGACATACAAAGTGCAATGTGGAACTCAGGTTTGATCCGTGCAGCCGGCTCATTAGACATTCTTGTCGCAGGATATGCCATTGTAAATGACGCCACTGTGCTAACAGCCGACCACGATTTTGACCATATTGCCACCGTGATTGACCTGCGGCACGAGTATGTCACGCCGTCGAACTAGATGCCGTCATATCTGGAGCAAATCACATCTGTGCTCGAGAGGCGGGAGGAGACGCAAGCGCTGCGGGAAAGCCGAATCGAGCAGGGATAGGCCGAGTGCGACTGTTCGGTCTTCGTTCTACTTTTCTGAAAGGGGCTCCACCTTTGTGGGAGGAGGGTAAACGATCGGTCGCTAAAAAGAATACCTATCTGATCTTCGTGCCACGATTTCAACCTGGCAAGTTCAACCTCTAGCCGGACGATGCGGATGAGCGTGAAATCGATGTATGCAATGCAAAACTCGGTCGCCCACTACAAGCCCCGAGGCTCTGCGGTGGTGTCCATTGTTGCGGGCCACTTCGGTGCCTGAGGTTGCCACGCGGACATTGCGTTGAGTAGTGCTGTCGGGGTGGTTTCCACAATGAGTGTCTCGCGGAACCTGGACGAGATGAAACCTTGCTCCGTCATGTGGTCCAACATTTCGAGGAGCGGTTGCCAGAAACCATCGACATCATAGAGCGCGACGGGCTTGGCATGGAGGCCCAACTGCTGCCAGGTCCAGACTTCGAAAATTTCCTCGAGCGTCCCAGCGCCGCCCGGTAACGCCACAAAACCATCGGCGAGGTCTGCCATGCGAGTCTTGCGGATGTGCATATCTGGCACGACTTCGAGCGTTGAAAGACCGGGGTGCCCGATCTCGCCGTGCACCAGCGATTCAGGGATCACACCAATCACATCGCCACCTGCAGCAAGCGCACTATCTGCTACGACTCCCATGAGCCCGACTTTGCCGCCGCCGTAGACAATATTTGTGCCGGCCTTGACAGCAGTTCGTGCGAATTCTTCGGCTGCGGTTGTATATTCAGTAGAGGCCCCGTGGGCCGAACCGGTGAATACTGCAAGACGGTTGAGATGATGAGGTTGCATCTTGTCGAGAGTAGCATGACGGAGTGATAAGCTCACGGCGGGACAGCTCATAGCGCAGCTGAAACGCGCCGGGGTGGTACAAAGGTCATTCCGTAGGAGGAGGACGATGCACATGCCACCACAAGACGGGCAGACAGGTTCGCCGAACACCCGTCGCTCACTGGTGAATCGGCTCCTTCGAGCAATACTGGGCCTGTTTGCGGCACCACGGGTGAACATGCTCGAAGAGTACGAGAAGATCCGCCGTAGGCAACGTCGACTTGCCGCATCATTGGCACTGTCATCGCGGGCTGAGGACTGCGAGATGCCTTCTGATGACGGGAACCATCAGATTCCGGTACGGGTATTCCAACCAAAAGACCGTTTGCGTGATGACGTGTTGGTGTTCTTTCACGGTGGTGGTTGGGTCGTCGGCGACGTGGAGAGTTACACTCCGACATGTGACACGATGGCTGATCTGACCGGATGTGTGGTCGTCTCGGTGGACTACCGTCTGGCACCAGAACACCCCTTTCCTGCGGGTCTGAACGATTGTTATAGCGTGGTTCGGCACCTGCTAGACGACCCGAGTACGGTCGGCCTCGACGATGCCGACAACATTGTGTTGATCGGCGATTCTTCGGGGGCAAACCTGACCGCCGCCGTCTCGTTGCTGCTGCAAGAACGCGGCCATCGCGGCGCGACCCGACAAATTTTGCTCTACCCTGTGACCCACTGGAATCACGATCCGGCGACCTCACCGTTCGACTCGGTGCGCAAACACGGAAAAGATTACCGACTCACTAATATTGAAGTCGATGATTACTTCAAGCTCTATCTGACCGATCAACAACAACGCTCCAATCCACTCGTGTCACCATTGGAAGCCAAAGACCTCGCCGGCCAGCCCAGCACGCTGGTGATCACCGCCGAGCTGGACTTACTGGCGGATGAAGGCGAAGCGTACGGTCGAGCACTTGAACAGGCTGGTAATGCGGTTCAGATACATCGGGTGGACGGCGCGCTACACGGTTTCATCGCGTTGCCACGCGTCTCCCGATCTCTGCGGGAGGCCTACGAGGTGATCAATACTTTTCTTGGTGAACCAACCGTTGACGAACAACCCGGTTCTCAGGAGTCGGCATGACTCGACGGAACTGGGTGCGACTCGATAACGCGTCCAACATTTTCCTGGCAGCCCGTAGCGAGACGGATTCCAAGGTGTTCCGTCTCAGTGCCCAGATGGATCACGAGGTGGATCCGCAGATGTTGCAGACCGCCTTGGACAGGACATACGACCGTTATCGGCTCTATCACGCGGTTCTTCGACGTGCCGTGTTTTGGTACTACCTGCAAGACAGTGATCTTCGCCCGTATGTCACCGCCGATGACAAACCGACGTGCGCACCCATTTATGATGCGGATCGACGCGGGCTGCTGTTTCGGGTCATGCACCACGACGAACGCATCGTGTTAGAAGTCTTTCATGCACTGTCCGATGGTACCGGTGCCCTGTGGTTCCTGACGGATCTTGTCGCCGAATACCTCCGCGTGCGCTACCCGGAGCAACAACGGGCCCTGGAGAACACCGGACCCATCAACCTGGTGCCGCAATCGGGGCAGGTCGATGACGGGGCAACAGAGCACGAACTGGTCACCGACAGTTTCGCGCGCTACTTCCGGGGCCGCCGGGACAAACAACCCAACGAAACACCTACCGGCCCTCGAGCGGGGGGTGCCGCGAAGAAGGTGCACCGCGTCACCGGCACCCGCACTCCGGACTTTCGCACTCGGGCTGTTGAACTCACGATGCCCGCCAAACAAGTGCTCGAGCTGGCGCGCGCCGAAAGTATCTCGCTGACGATGTACCTGACGGCACTGTTTTTCGAATCCATTCGGGTATCCTCGGATGGTTCGGACACCACCCGTACACTCTCGGCGTCGGTTCCAGTGAACTTACGTCAGTTCTTCCCCTCAACGTCACCGCGAAATTTCTTCGCCACCGTTCGGGTCGAACACACCTACGGGCACGGAGCTGACGACGTCGGCTCCGTGGGTAGGCATTTGGATAGCCAATTTAGACCAAAAGCAACCCCCGAAGCGCTAGAAAAGAAACTCCGCAGATTCATTCGGTTCGAAAAAATGCCATTGCTGCGGATCGTGCCCCGCCCGCTTAAAGATGTCATCCTGCGCGGCATTAACTGGGCCAGTAACCGCGGGCTCACCGTGGCCATGTCGAATCTGGGCCGTGTGAATCTCGGGGAGCCGGCTGATTCACACGTCCAACGCATGGCGTTTCAAGTCTCTGCGGTGAGACCGCAGCTCTCCGTCATGTCGCATGCAGGTCTGCTCACGGCAACGTTCACCTCCCCGTTCATCGAGACCGATCACATCCGAGCATTCGTACGCTTGCTGACCGGCCAGGGGATCGATGTGCAGGTCGCGGCCGCACGGGTCACTGAGGCAGAGCTCGAACAGGAGACAGACACATGAGACGCTGCACTGAATGTGCCGCCGACATCGAGGGGACATGGACCCGCTGCCCCCTGTGTGATGCCACTGTCGTTGGGGAATCGGCTCGCAGCCCGTTTCCTGCAGTGCCCCTGACGTTTTCTCGGCGCCGCGTGTTGCGGATCCTGTTCCTCAGCTCGCTTGCCGTCATCGTTGCCTCATTTGCTGCCCAGCTTCTATTAGGGCGTGGCCCAGCGGAGTTTGGTGCCCTGCGTTCCGTGTGGCTGGGAGTTAGCGCCATGTGGCTCGTCGCGCTGACCGCTATACGTAAGCGTCATAATGTTGCCAAAAATACCGTCTACATTGTGGTGTTAGTGGGGGTGGTATGTGTCTACTGGGACTACCTGACCGGCTGGTACGGCTGGTCAATGAATTACGCTGTCCCCATCGTGTGCGCGTCGTCGGTCGTTGCCCTCCTGATCACCGTAAGAGTACTGCGGATGGAAGTCGGGGAGCACATCGTTTACAGCGGTCTGACGATTCTGCTGGGCCTGGTCCCGATCGGCTCGTTGATTTTCGGCTGGGTGACCAACCCGGTGCCTTCAGCAATTTGCGGTGGCATCAGCGTGGTCGCGCTGGTGCTGTTGCAGATCGCCCGCGGTGCAGAAGTCCGCCACGAGCTCGCAAAGCGTTTACATTTGTAACCACAAAGATCCGAGCACTTCGCCAGTAAATCCGACGCCACACCTGGTCGAGCGTTCCATTGAGTACCCGACTAACTCGAATCATCGTGTTGGTGAGATACTGCAGCTGTGCGACACGTTGTGCATCGTAGGGCCAGTCATCTTGAACGCTACTCCCAGCGTTGCTATCCACCAAGAGTCTTGGGCATCGCGTGGGTCAGTTCAGTGAGTTCCTGTCAATCGAACATCCTTGTGTAACGTTCATCTTGCTCACGGCGATCCCACAGCCGTCTTATCAGTCCTGAACGGTGGGATTTCCTAGCGCCCTCAGTAGACGATCCTGGATGTGCGAATTGGTGGTTCTGTCGGCCCCGGCTTCAGCTGGTTGGTCGGCGTGCTGCGCAGTCTTGACAGGCCCAGCCTCATCGGTGGTTGATTTTGTCGCGAGCAACCGTTGCATGCCGACTCCTAAGAGGTCGTCGTCGACCAGGTCGGTGCCACCAAGGACGAGGAGCCCCGAACCTTGATCAAGGGCCGTCAGTAATGTGCCGAGCTGTTGCGGTGTTAATTCATCGTCCACGATCTGTGAATCGTGTGCCACCTGAGTGTATTGATCAACAACATCTTGCATTCGTTGTTGAAGTTCGGCGCTGAGTTCTTCGTCTCGCGCAGCGACGGCAATGAACTCAAGCGTTGCTAAAGCAAACCCGCGAATGACCTGGTCTAGTTCGGCCTCGTCTGCTGTCTCGAACACGTCTGCGGAAGATGTGTCGGGGCGCGGCGTATCTGCCGATCCTGTCGGTTGAGACCAGACGGTTTCAAGATTTGCATCCATGACGGCTAAGAACAGCGCAGCCTTACCCGAAAAATTCGAATATACCGCGCCCTTGGAAAATCCGGCCTGACGAGCAATTCGCTCCAGATTTGCGGCGTGGTATCCCAGCTCGGCAAAAACTTCACGCGCCGCTTCGATAAGAGCAGCACGGGTCTGTTGCTGACGCTGTTGGCGAGATGGCGGTTCAGGCAAATCTGTCATGCACCGATTCTAGGACAGAACCGTATGCAGCAATGCGTTGACATCCCCACAGTATCCACGTACCGTCAGTATCTGAATACTGTTGGTATCTGAGGATGTTGTATGGATAACACGCTTACTATCTCTGGTCTCACCCGACGCTTCGGCAAGGTCGTAGCTAACGACGATATTTCTCTACGCATTCGCCCCGGTGAGGTGGTCGGCTTGCTCGGTCATAACGGGGCAGGTAAGACGACGCTTGTTTCACAGTTGGTTGGGTTGCTGCGTCCTGATGCCGGATCGATTCACCTCGGTGATATAGATGCGGTAGCCCATCCTGCGGCCGCACGCCGACAGGTGGCGGTGCAATCTCAATCCCAAGCTCCGATCGACGGGCTGACACCCCGTGCAGCGATTGAAATTGCGTGTCGACTGCGGGGACTTTCGGCTGCTGAGTCCAAGATGACCACAAAAGCCATTGCAGAAGAACTGAATATCGAGGGTTATCTGGACCGGCGCGCTTTGCCTGAGGGAGGCGGCCTGTCGGGAGGGATCCGGCGACTCACGTCATTCGCGATGGCCGCGGCTGCACCCACACCGCTACTGGTCCTTGATGAACCCACCAACGATGTGGACGCGGGGCGCCGAAGATTTCTCTGGAACGCCGTGCGGCGTCGGGCTGATGAAGGTGCCGGCGTACTGCTGGTAACACACAATGTCACCGAAGCCGAGCGGATCGTCGATGATCTCGTCATTCTTGACCGAGGAAAGGTCGTTGCCTCAGGATCACCTGCCCAGCTGCGGGGAACTGAAGATCATGATGTGCGGCTGGAGTTGCACTTGCCGTTCGCTGATGCCGATCCATTAGCATCCGAGACTCCCGCCGCAGGGATACCGCCGGTCAGATCTCAGGCACGGAGGGGCCGCCATCTCATACTGAGGCTAGCCTCGGAGTACGCAGGTCAGGCTGTTGTATGGGCCAATGCTCTGCGAGCCACCGAGCAGATTACCGGGTACGGACTGGCTCCAACCAGTCTCGAAGACGCCTACCTGGCATATACCTCGGCAACTCATAATACGTACAGCTCATCGGAACAGGGTGACGTTCATGTCTAGGACAATCCAAGGCTCGGTGCAACAAGCTCAACGTGTTCGCCAGCTGCCACGAGCGAATCTGTGGGCGAGCTTCTCCGCGCTCATGAGATGGCAGCTGTTGCAGGTTGGAACAATGCTCCCTTTGATCGTGGTCGTGCAAGGCATGCTCGCAGCGGGGATTGTGGTCGGTTTTGGGTTTATCATCCCGGATATTACTGATGCCACAGCCCTGTTTTTATCGACCGGCGCCCCAGCAATGCTGCTCTTGACCATTGGTCTGGTGTTAGTTCCGCAGGCTGTCGCTCGAATGCGGACGGATGGCACGTTTGAATTTATGCGGTCTCTTCCGGTTCCGAGGCTGCTGATGTTGGCAGTTGAGTTGACCGTCTGGTCAGCCATTGCCCTGCCCGGGGTGGCGATCGGAATTCTCGTTGCCCAATTACGCTACGACCTGAGTCTTGCTATCGATTGGGGCGTCTTGATTGCTGCTGCAGTGTTGGTGACGGTCATGGCCACTGCCATAGGCTATGCCATTGCCGTGACGCTGCAACCCATGTTGGCCCAATTGATCAGCCAGGTACTCGTCTTTTTCGTCATGTTGTTTTCCCCGATCACTTTTCCGGCGTCACAGCTACCCGAATGGTTTCAAATCCTGCATGACTATCTTCCAATTCAGGCAGGTGCTGATCTATTGCGGGCCGGATTGGCGTCGCAGGTTTATGAAGCGGGGGCCCGCGACGTCATAGTGTTATTTATTTGGTGTGTAGCAGGCGTCGCCATCACGCTCAGAGCGTTGATGCGTCGCAAGTAATGACGGCCCTGACAACGGTTCGGAGCCAAGTTGCTGCACCTCGCTGCGACGCAAGTATGGCGTCGGCTACAACGTGGAACGTAGGGTGGGCATTGCAATCCTGAGGAGGTTCAAATGTCCAACATCAGTGCACTTGCCCAATCTCTCGCTGAACAACACGAATCCGGCGATGTACTCGTGATGCCAACCGTCTGGGACACCTGGAGCGCAGCGGTCGCTGCCGATGCGGGATTTAGTAGTCTGACTGTTGGAAGTCACTCGGTAGCAGATGCTGTCGGCAGCTCAGACGGTGAGAACATGGATTTCACCCACTACATCGAGGTCGTCAAAAAGATCGTCGAGTCCGTAGATGTTCCCGTGAGCGTTGATGTGGAATCCGGGTATGGACTGGCACCGTCTGAGTTGATTCAACGCTTGCTCGAGGTCGGTGTAGTAGGCGCCAACATCGAAGATGTGGTCCACCGTGACAATGGTCGTGTCCGTGATCGTGAGGAGCATGCTGACTATATTGCTCGCGCACGCGCTGCTGCGGACGACGCCGGGGTGCAGTTCGTCATTAACGGTCGCACCGATGCAGTGAAACTCGGTACCGATGTTTTCCCTGATCCACTGGAGGAAGCAGCAGAGCGGATCACACTGATGGAACAGGCTGGAGCCCGTGCGGTTTATCCTGTAGGCCTCTCCACTGCGGAGGAAATCACACGACTCGTGGAAGAAGTCTCGGTCCCAGTAAACGTAACAGCGCATCCCGTGGATGGTCACGGTGCTGGCGACTTCGCGGTGTTGAAGGGTCTGGGCGCCCGACGCATTACGTTCGGTCCGCTGTGGCAGAAATGGCTGTCAGCAGTTTCAACCGAACAGCTGTCACAATGGAAGAGCTAGCCGGTGGCAGATACAACCAGCACAGAAGATTCATCTCGGCTTTTTCATGATGCCTTACGTACGTTCGGGTTCGACGACGGTACTTTGCGTCCGCTCACCAGATTAAATCGTCGGGCCACACCGGGTTTCGAAACGAAAAACGGTAAATCCAAGAGTAAATCTGCCGGGAAACAACGTTTCCAAAACAACACCGAGCGGCTCGAAGAGCTCCAAGAACTGTTCTTCGCCAATGCTCAAGCAGCAGGGTCGAAACGCTCAGTGCTCTTACTCTTCCAAGGTATGGATACCAGCGGCAAGGGAAGCACGATCAAGCGCATTCTGGGCTGCATGGACCCACAAGGTGTGCAGCAGGTTGGGTTCAAGAAACCTACCGATGAAGAACTTCAGCACGATTTCCTGTGGAGGATTCGCAAGCACACCCCGCAACCCGGCGAGATCGCCATATTTGATCGTTCCCATTATGAGGATGTGCTGGTGCATCGCGTGGATAAGCTTGCGTCGCCGTCCGAGCTAAAGCGCCGCTACGGTGCTATTCGACAATTCGAAAAAGACCTGGCAAACGACGAGACCACAGTCCTCAAGATCATGCTGCACATCAGCCCTGAAGAGCAATACGAACGACTTTCAGACCGGTTAGACCGCCACGATAAGCGTTGGAAATTCTCGCCAGCTGATATTGACTCCCGCGAGCAGTGGGACGAATATATGGAAGCGTATCAAATTGCCATTGAGGAAACCGATAAAAAGCACGCTCCGTGGTTTGTGATCCCGGCTGATCGGAAATGGTATGCGCGGCTTGCCGTGCAAGGGCTGCTCATTGAGACATTGGAGTCAATGACCTTGGAATGGCCAGCGGCTTCGTTTGATATAGAGGAACAACGACGTCGGCTGGACGCAAGCCGGTAGTGCCCTTGACTCGTAATCGACTAACTATTTGTGGACAATAGTGCCATGACAAACCAAAGCCACTGGCCCGGTGGGCCGCCACCACCGCCTCCAGAGACCACCAAAAAACGCAGGGGAGTCAATAGCAAAGAGACTCCCAGCTGGGGAACAGATCTCAAGCACACCGTCATTGGGGCTGTTGCGATGTCCGCGTTTTGGACGCTTCTGATGTTGCTCTCCGCGACCGGGATGATGAAAACCGGCTCTAGGCACGTTATCGAGCCGGAACCACTATGGGCCGCCTTCCTTGCAGCAGGCGGCACGGTGGCATGGGGCTTCGGGCTGGTGAGTGCTAAACGCAATGACAACGGCTTCCGGCCCACCGGGCTGCCCAGCTTTCTTTTGTCGGCGGTCGTACTAGCGACCTTGATCCAGGCCATCCTGGTGTTGCTCTGGCCGCTAGTCGTCGACGAGATCGCCTTTGCTAATACAGCTTTCATTGCTTATGCGTCGGATCCTCAAGCATTTGTGCTCATTTCGGTATTTCTTCTAGCGTTGTATGCCTGGACCACGACGTGCAGTCTCGGTTTTGCAACGGACCGTATAAGTACGAACCTCTTGGGCGTTCTTGGCATCTTTGTCGTAGGCGGCGTTGGCGTTTGGCGGGCGATCGTCATCTTTGGAAATCCACTGAATGAGTCCAGCATCGCTGTGTGGGCGGTCATCGCACTACTCGGCCTGATCCTCTTATGGGTTCTAGCTACTGTCACAATGAAGAAACAACAGGGGTCAAAACTCGGTCAGCCAAACGGGTACTTGGGTAACACCATGGTTTGGGATCGCTCGTCCAGAAAATATTAAGCCCGACCTGACACCCTTGTTGTGAGGACGATGAAAAGGAGCACGAGATGTTGAACTGGCTACTACGAGCCCGACGGATGCGCGGAGACGCCCGCGCTGCACAACGAGGTCCGAAGGCGATGGGAAAGCGTGCAGGCCGACGCGGTCTACAACGTCTTGTCCGGAACCTGTTTCGCTAGGTCGAAGCAGCTCACATATTTCGACACGCCCATTCTTGGGATATTCCCAGACCGGTGCGGTGGTGCGCTAGAAAGCTCATAATAGGGGTGTTTTGCCCCTCACGTAGATTACAAGATGCTCGATGCGGGGTATCTTACGTAGATGAATTCTGTGCGACATCGGCCTTACACTTTCATTATCATTGTGGCAATTCTTACCGGAGTTGCCGCAATTGCTGCCTCTCTACATACTGGCGTTCCGCTCCGGGACCCCGAAGGATTTTTGGGTCCCGCCTACATTCGGCTGCCGCTTCTCGCAGTCCTACTGTTCGGCGTGGGTCTCATTCCTGCCGCCATCCGTCGATGCGGTTGGCGAGCCATTCCGCGTGGCATAGTTGAAGTTGTCAAACAGGAATGGACCCTGAAGCGACTGCTCTACATTGGCACGGGTCTCTTTGCGTTTTACCTGTGTTATGTCGGGTACCGAAACCTCAAGAGCGTCTTGCCGATCTACACGGATGGCGTGCTGTGGGACACCCAGCTTGCGCAACTCGACCGATGGATGTCTGGTGGTACGAACCCTGCGTTTGTGTTGCAGGATTTCTTCGGTGTGGGATTGACCGCTGAAGTGCTCTCGCTGTTCTACCTGGCGTACATGCCACTGATACCTCTGTCCATCGGTGTAGTACTGGTCATGTGTCGAAATCTCATTACCGGTGCTTGGTTCGTGACAGCTATCAGCCTCAACTGGGTTATGGGCACGATCAGCTACTACGCATTTCCCGCAGTGGGACCGATCTATCACCAGGAGCAGTATTACCAAGCCCTGCCTGAAACCGGTACCAGTTCCCTGCAGGCTGCGCTGTGGGACAACCGGTTAGAGTTTTTGGCCGACCCCATCACGGCTGATGCGATACACGGTGTGGCCGCCTTCGCCTCACTTCACTGCTCAGTGACCTTTGCAATGGCGTTATTCGCCCAGAGAGTTGCTTCGAATACGGCATTACGCTGGGCTGCCTGGATCTTCTTTGGTACAACGTTCATCGCCACCGTCTACTTTGGATGGCACTATTCGATCGACAGTATTGTTGGCGTGGTCATTGGCTGGGCATGCGTCGCTATCGGACAACGGGTCACCAGCAAGTACCCGTCTGGGAGTCGAGCGTCGAAGCCTAGCGTCGCAGATAGTGATGAAGTTGTTCCGAGTCCAGGATCCGCAGCGGTCTCATAACGTTGTTAGAACGTCACGATTGGTTTGATCGTTTTGCCTGATGCGGAGTCGTCAAATGCCTGGTTGATCTCATCAAGCGGGTAGGTCTGGACTATTTTTTCGATCGGGAATTTGCCCTGACGCCACAAGTGCACCAGTTTGGGAATAAGATCCTGTGGAACAGCGTCCCCTTCGATGATGGTCTGGAATGACCAGCCCTTGAGCAGTGAGGCACCAACTTCGAAGCTCACCTCATCACCCATCTTGGGCGCACCCACGAGTCCGACGCGGCCGTTGATGCCAACCGAATCGGCGGCCTGGCGAGTGACTGCGGTGACACCGGTGGTATCGAGCGCGACTTCAACGCCACGGCCTCCGGTAATCTCCGCGATACGTTCAGCAAGATCCTCATCACCAGAATTGATGGTGTGGGTTGCGCCGTACCCCTTGGCAGCTTCTAACCGTGAGTCCACAAGATCAATGGCGATGATCGTGGTTGCACCGATTGCAGCTGCAGCCATGATTGCTGAGGAACCGACCGCGCCAGTGCCGAAGATCGCGATAGTTTCGCCTGCCGCAACTTTGAGCGCGTTGATGATGGAGCCAGCACCGGTCATCAAACCACAGCCGAGTGGGCCGAGGAGTTCCAGGGGCGCATCATCATCGACGGGCACCACGGAGCGCACGGAGACGTTCGCGTATGTGGCAAATGATGATTGGCCAAAGAAATTCGATGAGACTGTATTGCCGTTTTCCGACAGGGAAGTGGTCTTATTTGGCCGGACCCCCGAGAAGTTGTAGTCATAGAAATTTTTGCAGTAGGCGGGCCGACCGTTCAGACACTGGGCGCATTCACCACATGAATTGAAGCCGAGAACAACTCGGTCACCCACGTTGATGGTGTTGACGTTGTCGCCAACAGCTTCGACGATGCCGGCGCCTTCGTGACCAAGTACGGCAGGTAGCGGGGTGGGGTAGACCTGGTCTCGCACGATCGCATCGGTGTGGCATACACCGGTTGCGGTGAGCTTGACTTGAACTTCTTCGGGGCGGGGATCGTCGAGTTCTAGGGTCGTGATCTCGAACGGTTCGCCTTTGCCACGAGTAATAGCTGCAGTGATTTCCACGGGAACCTCCAGAAGATTCGTGAACGAGTATCTCGATTGCTTCAGTTAGCAACCCTGCATTTCACGTTACGCCCGTGATCGATGCGGCGTCTAGGTTGAGTTCACGTGATGAGCGTGTTGTAGCTCAACAGTTCGTGCAGGTCTGCTGAGAGATCTCCAGGAGCGGCATCTTCAACGACGACGTCGCCCGCACCGAGCCAGCTCGCCATCGTGGTCAGTTCGGCGATGAGTTCCTTGCCTCTAGTTGTACGATCCGGCCAAGTGGCTCGTGCCGCGTCGTCTGGACCTGGCGGTTCGGCATAAGCAGCACGCACTACCAGGACGCCATGTTTCCGGTCGTATTTGAGATCTACTCTGGCAACGAGATGTTCACCGAGCAGAAACGGCAGCACATAGTAGCCGTAGGTGCGTTTGTGTGCGGGCGTATAGATCTCGAGCCGGTAGTGCATGCCGAATAATTCCAGTAGCCGACGACGTTCGAAAACCAATGGGTCAAAGGGCACCAACAGCGCTCGAGCGTTTGTACGGCGCGGGACCCGGGTCTGGGAGTGCATCCAGAGTGGATGGTTCCATCCCGTCACTGTGACCGGTAAGAGTTCCCCGTGGGCCTGCAGTGCGTCAACGGCTCGACGGGTCTCTCGTTGGTTGAGGCGGAAATAATCCGCAAAACAGCGCACAGTGCCAATGCCGTGAGCACGAGACGCGATCCGGACAAGTTCAATGATGGCTTCGTCTTTGGCCGGTGGTATCTGGCTGGGAATGTCCGGTGGTAGAGCGCGCGAAGTGAGATCATAGACGCGTTCAAACTGGGCGTTGCGTCGGGCCGGTGTGAGTTCACCTGCGTCAAAAAGAATCTCTAATGCGGTTTTGACGGGACTCCACTCCCAGCCCCACTGACCATGTGGGCGTTTTGCGTGTGCGGCATCTGCAAAGGCTTCAATTTCGCGGCTTGTCAGTGGACCGTGATCCGCCACAATATCGCGTACGAGGCGAAATAGCTCGGGGTGTTCAGCTGCTAATGCTTCAGGATCCATACCTGGCCAGCGGCGTCGGTTCCAGGTCAAGAGAGGAAACGTTGTGGCAGGCACATAGGAAGCCTCATGTGCCCACGTTTCGAGGATGCGCCGTGGTGCACGAGCCGAAGCCCGTCCAACCAGCCCGATATCGTAGGGGCCAAGTCGTGCCAGTAGCGGCAGCAAATGCGCTCGGGCGACGATGTTGACGGAATCGATCTGGAGTAGTCCGATGCGTTTGATCGTGTCGGTGATGTGTCGTAGCGACACAATGTCTGGCCGCTGTCGGTCCAATCCCTGCGCTGCGATGGCAACCCGGCGGGCCTGGGCTAAACTGAGCGTGCGAACGGTCATATAGTTGCCATGAACTTACGCCTGGTTCCAGGATTCGAGGATGTCCTCTATTGTGGCGATCGAAGCCTGGCGATCCTCTTCAAGCTGTCGTAATTGGGCGTCGTGGTAGTCCTGGCGGTGGTCAGCAACGGCGTCGGTGACAATAGTGACCCGAGTATTATGCGCATAGGCATCGCGGCTTGTTTGGGCAATACAACCATGGGTCGAGACCCCGGCGATGACGATCCTCTTGATGCCAAGATTCGTCAGGCGCAACTGGAGATCGGTGCCAAACCAGGCGCTGTCACGCGTCTTTTCCACGCGAGTCGTTTCTTCCGTATTGAGCCCGGAAATGACCTGGGTGCCCTCGTCACCTGCAAAGAGAAAGCCCTCACCAGCTTCGAGCATATTCAACGTCCACGTTGATTCGTCGCGGCTGTGCACGGTGGTGATGACAAACACCGGTACGTCGGCTAGCCGCGCCGCATCACGAAGTCGATTGGCGGCCGCTTCCAGCTCGCCCTCACATTCGGCTAAGCCTTCTTCATCAAAGAAGGCCTTTTGTAAGTCCACGAGGAACAATGCGTCACGGTTAGCTTTCATGGGGTCAGTCTAAAGGAAATGCGTAGCTGCTTGTTTGCGGCGATTCAGCCATACGATTCAAATTTGAAACATGCTCTCGAATTCGGGCATATTGGTGGATTGTGTGACGAGCGGTCGGATGCGTGACAACGGCCGACGATAGAGTAAATCTTCAGATGAATCATACGTATAGAAGGAGTAAGACCATATGAAAATCGGTATCATCAACGGTTCGATTCGTGCCGAGCGTGCCACGGACCCTGTGGCCAAATTTACCCAGCAGGTTGCTGAACAACGCGACGGTGATTTCGTCTATGAGTACGTTGATCTGGCTGAATTCAATGTTCCGCTGTTGACCTGTGCGCTACATCCGATGGTCGCCAACAAAAAGCATGAGGACTCGAATGTTCAGAAATGGTCAGACACCATCGATGCTTTTGATGGTTTCGTCTTTGTCACTCCGGAGTACAATCACGGCGTGCCTGGCGGCTTCAAGAATGCCGTCGATGTGCTCGGTCCGGAGTGGGTCGGCAAACCTGTCGCATTCGTTGGTCACGGTTCAGTTGGAGGAGTTCGGGCCATTGAGCAGTGGCGTCAAATTGTCGCAAACTTCTCCATGCCGGTTGCTCGGGCTGAGCTGAACTTCAACATGTTCTTCGATTGGACCGATGGTGAGTTCACTCCGGTAGAACGCCATACAACTGAGCTGCACGGACTATTCGACCAGCTCGAAGGGCTAGTCACCACCAACCGCGGTTAAGGTTTCGGATCGAGCCGTGCTGTCTTCACGATATTCCCGAAGACAGCACGGCTTGAGTCTTTAATCGTGATCTTGATCCTCGGCGCGGACTTCCAGCACGCCTTCGACCTCACTGAGTTGCCGGAAGAGCGATTCTGGAGGCTTCTGCTTGCCGTGTGTGAACTCCATGGTGGCATCTACGACGTGGCCAGCTTCGGTTCTTTCCCGCTTGGTCTGGTTCAACGACACTTCGTAGCCGGACTCGGAGGCCACGTGGAGCACATCGCGTAAGACACCATAGCCATCGGCATAGCGAACGCTATACACTTCGGTTCGGTGCTGGGTGGGTATACGTCGGATCAGTGCCGTCAGAAGAGTCACCGCGAAAATATAGAGCACTACTGTCAGTGCAGCAATGACCGGCATACCTGCACCACAGGCCATGCCGACCGCCGCGGTCACCCAGACGGATGCTGCCGTCGTCAGCCCGGACACGATGTTGCGTCGTACGAAAATCACGCCGGCACCCAAAAAGCCGATACCGGTCACGATCTGCGCAGCAATGCGGGAGGGGTCGAGTATGACGTCATCGCCGATGACGTGGCCAAAACCATAGGACGAGACCAGCGTAAACAGCGCGGAGCCCATGCCCACCAGAATGTGTGTGCGGGTACCGGCTGATTTTTGGCGTAGTTCGCGTTCTAAGCCGATGATGCCTGACAGGACAAATGAGCACACCAGTAGAACTGCTTCGGTGCCCAGGGTGTCCGGGAGCCATTCAAAATCCATAATCTTTAGGTTACGGGGTTCGCAGATTCCTGCCGAGCCCAGGCGGACTCATCAGGCATGTACGGTATATGTTTCCCGCAAATGGTCCCGGGCCTGAGCCAGCAGACTGAGATCGCGTTCAGCCGCCCGTGCCGATTGGATCGGATTATCTGCAAAGGTCGCGAAACCGCAGTCAGTGTTGAGCAGGACACGATCGTAGCCGAAGAAATCGATGGCTTGCTCAGCACGATCAATGACGTCCTCCACCGTGTCGTTCTCCGCGTCTTTCTGATTGAGCACCCCGACACCAACACGCTGGTCGTCACGAATGCCGGTCAGAGCTGCGAGTTCTCCAGCGCGTGGCGTGGCCAGCTCCAAGACCAGAGTGCCGACGTTGATCGACCGAAATAGCGGTACCAGCGGTTCGTAACCGCCTGATAGAGCCGATGACTCATCGGTGGTCCAGTTGCCACGACAGACATGAAGGGCAAGACGTTCGGTCGGGAAACCTTCGGTGACTTGTGCTAACAGATGTTGCGCGAACGTGAGTTCCTCGTCCTGGGCGCCACGTTCACCAAGTGCACCACACATGAACGTGCGCCCGCCTTGGCCTTGCTCGCCATAGAGCACTTCGGTGAGAACTGGCTCGTCTAACTGAACCAGGGTGGCGCCTTGAGACAGGAGGTGGGCCACTTCTTCGCGCAGGATACGCACGACATCTACCGCGAGTTCGTCACGGTTGTCGTAAGCCCGGTCCGAGATGCATTCCATCCACATGGTTCGCGTCAACAAGTAGGGGCCAGGCAGGCTCACCTTGACGGGCTGTTTCGCAATGCCTTGCGCGTATTGGACTTCGTGGACGGTCAGCGGATTCTTCCGGCCGAGCGGTCCGAAAACAGCTGGATGTCGGACGTCTCCAGCCGGCACATCAAGGGCTTGCAGCTCCTGGTTGAACTGGTCTGGGTCATCGACGTACGGCAGCAGATCCGTCACGGGGATCAGCTGACAGTTTTGCAAAATCCCACCGACGAATGATGAGTAATTATCGCGACGCTGTTCGCCATCGGTCACCACATCGATGTCGGCACGTTTTTGTGCAGCGATCGCTACCTGTACCGCGTCATCGGCGTCAGCTTCGAATTGTTCGGTACTGAGACGCCCCTCGAGATGCTGATGTAGGGAAGACAAGAGCCATCGTGGCCGCGGCCAACTGCCCAAACTCAGCACAGATAAGGGCTTGATCGGTGCGACCGCGACCGGTTCTGGCAAGCTGTGTGGAATATATGGCTCAACTACTTCTTGGGTGATGGCCATTTGTGTTTTCTTCCGCAGGTTTTTCACCCTTAGCGGTTGCAGCGCGATGTCCGGCTCAGCATAAACCGGTGCGTTGACATCTGCAGGTGGCTGATCGTGATGTTCCGGTGGGGTGAAAGTCCCCTTGCTCACGAGGAAGCGCCAGATGCCCGGTTCGGTGTGGACATTGACCAAGTCATTTTTTGTCAGACGACACCACGAAGGCAGATCAACTTCGACGGTGGCATCCCGGGACACTATTTCTATAAGCTCGCCGGGGTGCAGCGGATCAATATGCTGACGAATGAGCAAGAGCAAACCGTTGCCACAATCCAAATCCCCACCGTCGAAACTGTCAGTTGGCGGGTAGGGATGCACTGTGGAAGGGGACATGTTGGAACCTTTCGACACGGCGGAATAAAACGGCGGTTAGTAGCTGACGCTCGGGGTCCCGTCTGCCAGGAACTCGACCAGTTTTGCGCCACCGACCACGGTTGCACCATCGATGAGGTTCTCCGGTTCAATGCCGCGCTTTTTCACACATGGTGCGCAGACGTATACCTGGCCGTCGGCAACTACAAAATTCGACATCAGTTCGGCAAGCGGTGCAAAGCCCTCTTCATGGATATCGTCGGCGTAGCCTTTCTCTGCGAGCCGGACTCCTTCGGTCGACAGGAACACCATGGTGTCCTGATCCGACCCCGCGGCAGCATTCGCCACAACGAAACCTACGGTTGCCTTATCCGTGTCGTTTTTGGCATGTGTAATGGAAACACAAAATTTTCCGGTTCCGGACATCAGCTATTCTCCTTTTGCTTGAATGAAATAGTCGGGGTGTTCGTGAAAGAGCAGCGTGTTGTGGGTGAGACGACACCACGCAGGAATATCGTGCGGCGCGCCCGGATCGGTCGCGGTGAGACGGATAACGAATCCGGGTTGTGCTTCGTCACGTAGTTTCAGTTTGAGCTTGACGACGAGTTCGCCACACCCCATATCACCGGCATCCCAGGCAATATCAGCTTCAGGTCTCACTACTTGTGTAACGCTCCTTGCATACGGTGGAGTCCAATGTTCCACACCGGACTCAGCCTATGCTGCATGCCACGGGTGCTCAAGAGCCCAAGGCCTAGAATTTTATCTCAAACGCGCCGAAAACGTTTCGGGCAGAATGGGATGCAACGCGCCGCGGCGCGGTTTCAACAACGATGTATCTGAAGTCTCGCCGGCATCGTGGTCACCGTCGGCATGGTGGGTGCAGGCTTGGCCGTGGCCGGTGCACCGATTACGTCTGGCGGGATCGGCAAATACGTGTCCAAGGATGCGGTCGAAGGCATCAACATTGCAGGGATTGGGCTGGAATACCTCCTGCCATTGGTAGCCACCGGTTCTGTCCTCTTGTTGCTGCGATTCCTCTGGGTGGTCCTGGCTGAAGAACGCGAGCCACAGCGAAGCGTCGATGGCGAATTGCTCTCCTGGCTGGGCGTCTGTGTGGCCGGGATCGTCGTGCCGTGGATCATCGGTGCGCAGTGGTCCCCGTTAGGAATGCCAGCATGGAACGACCCACAAACACTGTGGGATGCAGCCTGGCCCATCGGGCTGGGACTTGCTCTCGGTGGACTCTTCTGGTGGCTGGACACACGCGGTTGGCTTCCACAGCTCACACGTGACGAGGCTGCGGTTCCAGCCGGCGATCTCGTGGCAGTCGAAGAATCGATGGCGCACACCCTGCAAAACCGCGGTGGCGAAGCCTTAGACACCGCACATACATACACCGGTAAAGTACGCGCTGCTACGGCAAAGCTCTTGACCACCATGACCGAATACACCAACGCCTCACTGCAGAAAACCGAGGCTAGGCTGCGCCAGTGGCCCCGGTTTGGTGCCGGCATCGTCGTGCTTGCGACGCTGGTTTTGGTCCTGAGTTTGTGGATTGGAGGAGCATAATGCGCTGGGCTATCAGTACGTTGCTGCGCGGCATGGTCTTCGGCATTGTCTGGGTTGCACTGTCAGGGGCATCGAGTGACACGCTGGTCTACGGCATCGTTGCCGTGATCGCAGCCACCGCGCTGAGCCTGGGCCTCATGCCGCCAGGTCAACCACAACCCAAGCTATGGTTTGCGCGAAGCTGGGGCACCATCGTACTGGCTGCCTGGTTCCTCCAACAGTCCCTGCGCGGGGGACTTGATGTGGCCCGTCGTGCGCTGACTCGACGCGTTGATATTGCCCCAGAAGTTGTCGACGTCGACGTAGAGTTACCTGAAGGACCTGGACGAGAAGTCTGTTACCTGCTGATGAATCTGCTTCCCGGCTCAATGGTCCAGCGGGTGAAAACAACTGAACAACACACCGTGGCCGAAATTCACACCCTCTCAACCGACCTGAAGCCGCAAGACCAGTGGACGCGACTGCAAGACCGAGTCCAACAGGCCTTTCAAATTCAGCGTTTGGACAGCAAACACTAGTTGCGTTGCAGCGTGTGAGCTTCCCGCGTCCCTGCACCCTGTAACCACACCTCAGCTTCTTCTGGCGCGCGCTCAGGTTCGGTGATCACCACGACGTTTCTACGCACCTGGGACCAGCCCTCAGGGAGCTCATCGACGTGCGTATCGTCCGGGATGAGAAACGCCTCGACAGGTGTGTCCAACTGGACGACCATCGGTTCCAAATCGTTTGGTCCATGACATTGGGACGTGGCGTCGTCGGTTTCAGTATCCACCGCGATAAAGCATAGCCCCTGCGCTACGGTGTCGTCGTGGTCGGTTCGGGCCATATGGAACTCGGTCGAGCCGTTGACGCCGAGATACCGGAAATAGTGGTCTGCGATATTGTTCAGTGCCGGTTCGTTGAGTGCGACGTCGGGTATATCGTTCTCGCGAGGTTGCTCTGTGAACCGTAAATATTCCGAAGTCACGCTGTGCTCGGGTGTCGTATCCGTCTGACAAGCGGTGAACACGAGAACACTCGCGCAGACTCCGGTGACGATGGTGCTTCCGTGATGTCGCTTCGTTGAGGTGAGTGGGAGTGACATGTCCCTCAGCTTATCCAACCTGCAGATACAAAACGGCGCTCCCAAACACGAAGTTCGGAGCGTCGTCGGTGACGAACTCAGTAGTTACTGGTCTGCTTTGATCAGTTCAGCAGCACGTTCGCCCATGGGCATCACGATGATGTTCGGACGATTGACTTTTCAGTACTCTACAAGTGTAGAGTGCTCCTGCCATCTGCCTCCATGGCTACTACGGTCGTTACTATGGACGCGGACGAACGTGGTCATGGTCGGCGGTGGCATTAACGACTCCGTGGCACTATCGACAGCTGATCTAGGAACAGCCGTATCGCAGGGGATACAAGTATCGTTGCAATCCGCCGGTGCTGTGCTCGTACGCTCAGACCTCTTAGCCGTCCCAGAGGCAGTATTACTATCACGGCAAACATTACGTACTATCAAACAAAACCTGTTCTGGGCATTTGGCTATAACACTGCCGCCCTGCCGATTGCTGTGGCGGGACTGCTGAATCCGCCCATCTCAGCCTTTGCTATGGCCTTGTCCTCAACCCTGGTCATCACCAATAGTATGCGACTGGCCCGGTTTGATCCGCGCAAGACGATTTCGCGGGGCACTTCGAACAGACGACAAGGAACGGGTATAACCGGACTGTGACCCTAGCGTATTGCCTGCGCTTCGCAGAGCATGAGCGGCACAGACTGGTGAACTATGCTGAATAGTAACTATCTACTATAGTCGACCAGGTAATAGACTCGACGCGTCTGAAACGCGCGCCTGGTGTAACCGCTGGTATGACAAGGAACGACCTATGACCCCATCTCGCAATGCCACCTCCGCCCGTTTGTGGGTGATGCCGGTGCTCGTGACTCTCGGTATTGTCGCGGCACTGATTGCCGCCTTCTTCTGGGGCAGATCCACCGTATCACCGCAGGCGGATCCCGGTAATCAGCCTCCACAACAGCAGGGAACCGAACAAGCCCAGGCAGTACCCGATGAGGTCGTGGATCAAGTTATCAGCCGGGACTCCGATGACCCGTTGGCGATCGGTGCAGTGGATGCTCCTGTGGTCATGGTGATGTTTTCGGATTACCAGTGTCCGTTTTGCTCACGCTGGACGCACGATACTCTGCCTGAGATGCAACAGTTCGTCGATGATGGAGAGCTTCGAGTTGAGTTCCGAGACATAAATATGTATGGCGAAGATTCGCGACGTGCAGCTACGGCGTCTGTGGCCGCAGGCATGCAAGACCAATTCGAGGAATATCACGATCTGCTCTTCCCAGATGGTGAAACCCTCGAAGACTTCTCAACGGAAGCGCTTGTCGAACTCGCGGCTGATAATGGGCTAGACACTGAACAGTTCGAAGAGGATATGGAATCTGAGCAGACAGCAGACATCGTTGCTGAAAATGAAGAGCTCGGCCAAAGCATAGGCGCAACTTCCACACCGACCTTTCTCATGAACAACACCCCTATAGTCGGAGCGCAACCTTCCGAGGTGTTCATTGAGTCCTTCGAAGAAGAATTAGCGGCAGCTGAGGAGTAACCCATGGATATTGGAATTGTCACTGCACTGATCGGCGGGGCGCTCGCATTGTTGAGCCCATGTGGAGCACTATTGTTGCCCGCCTTCTTTGCTTCAACCGCAGGCTCTGGTCCGCGTCTTTGGATGCATGGCGCACTATTTTCAGTGGGACTGCTAGTGGTCCTCGTACCGCTGGGACTCGGCGCCGGAGCATTGGGCACACTCTTCGCATCGCACCGTGAAGTCATCATCATTGGTGCCTCCGTGCTCATGATCCTGCTGGGCTTGGTCCAATTGCTCGGTTTTGGTTTTGACCCATCCCGGTTTGTTCCCGGCGCAGAGCAGCTGCAAAAGCAGGCAAATAAACGCAGCGGCTGGATCAAAACCCTGTTGCTGGGTGCAGTCAGTGGGGTCGCTGGCCTCTGTGCCGGACCGATCCTGGGCGCTGTCCTCACGCTGGCGGCAGCGAAAAATGATATCTGGGCCGCCGGAACGTTGTTGGGCATCTATGGACTTGGCATGGTCGTACCGCTGATGATCCTGGCAAGTGTGTGGGGTCGACTGAGCCCACGAGGCAAGTCCAGGCTGCGGGGCAAGACCTTTACGGTCTTTGGACGCGAATTCCACGCCACGTCGGTGATCACCGGCGCGATCATTATTTTGGTCGGTATCCTATTCTGGACCACCAATGGATTGATCAATATGCCCGAACTACTCCCGGCAGGAGCATCCGCTTGGCTGCAAAATTCCACGGCGGTTTTGAGTAACCCACTCGTGGATGCAGCACTGTTGCTTGTGGTCGTGGCCATCATCTTGGGATTCTGGATTCGTGCGCGCTACCGCAAGGCCAATTCGGAAACCCAATCAGCTCAGGACACAGATACCGCAACGGAATCAGTATAGACAAAGTAGTTCCAGGTTATCCCGCGACATACAAAACGGCGCCTCGAGTACACAACTCGGGGCGCCGTTTGCAGTCCTAAGTGATGTTACCTGTCTGCTCTGATGAGTTCAGCGGCACGTTCACCCATGAGCATCACGGTGATGTTTGGGTTGACGGCCGGCAGCTGTGGCATGGCTGAAGCATCCACGACCCGCAGTCCGGTGGTACCTTTGACTCGTAGATCAGGATCCAACGGTGACATCTCATCGTCAACCGGGCCCATACGGCAGGAACCCGCGGGGTGGTAGACGGTGTTGTGGGTCTTGGAGACGTATGCGGCGATGTCTTCATCCGACTGCACATCGTCACCGGGGAACAGCTCGCGGCCGGCATATTCGGACATGGCAGGCTGGGCAACGATTTGACGGGCCAGTTTGATACCCGCGACGGCGACACGCATATCGTGACCTTCTGGGTCAGTGAAATAGCGTGGATCAACCTTGGGTTTATCAGCCCAGTCGCGCGAGCGCAGACGAACCGTGCCGCGTGATCTGGCGTGCGTCACGTTGGGCGTTAGAGCAAAGGACTCATCGGCCTGTGGGTAGCCGTGGCGGCGGGTGTGCATGCCAAACGGCACCGAACCGTAGTGCATCATCAGATCAGGCAGATCCAGGCCCTCTTCTGTGGGGGAGAAGATGCCGATTTCCCACCACTGTGTGGCTTCCCGGGTCATTTCGACATTGGACTCCCACGAGATCACAGCTTCTGGGTGGTCTTGCAAATTGGAACCGACCCCAGGAGCGTCAACGCGAAGTTCGACTCCGGTTTCTTTCAGGTGCTCGGCTGGTCCGATACCCGACAGCATCAGCAGTTTCGGAGTGTCTATGGCACCGGCCGAGACCACAACTTCGTTGTTTGCCGTCAGCGTTTTGGCACGGTCGAAGGCGTTGTCAATGTATTCGACACCGGTGGCACGATTGTTGTCATCGAACAGGATGCGGGTCACGTGGTGATCGGTGAGAATATCCAGATTTTCACGATCCATGATGGGGTGCAGGTAAGACACCGACGATGAGGAGCGAGTGCCGTCTTCCTTCGAGTTAATTTGGAAGAACCCGGCACCATTCACCACGGTTTCGCCGCTGTTGTACTGAACCTTTGGAATGCCTTGTTCTTCACACGCATTCAACAAAGCCACACCCACTGGGTCACGTGGTGGTGCATCCATCAGGTTCACTGGACCGTCGGTGCCATTGTGTTTGCCGTTGCGTTCGTTGGTCTCGAGGCGTTTGATCAACGGCAGCATCGTCTCGGCATTCCAGCCTTCGGCGCCCAGCTCTTCCCACAGGTCCATGTCTTCGGCTGGTGGGTGGAAAGCGATACAGGAGTTATGCGAGGAACAGCCGCCCAGCACCTTGGCGCGGGCGTGGCGCATGAATGAGTTCCCGTTTTCCTGCGGCTCGATTTGGTAGTCCCAGTCCATGCCGGATTCCAACAGCTCTGGCCAGCGGTTGAGCTGCAGCACTTCGTCTTTATCAATATCAGTTGGCCCTGCCTCTAACAGGGCGACTGATACGTTCGGATCCTCACTCAACCGGGCAGCTACCACAGCTCCGGCCGAGCCACCACCGATGACGAGGTAGTCGTAGTTGGATTGTTTCACGTTCTGCTCCATTCGTAATGCCGCTTATTTCTGTGGGAACCAGCCGGAGACAGCCGGTTCGGTGTTTTCGTAGATGTGTTTGGACACGGTGTACTCTTCCATGCCGGTTACTCCGAGTTCGCGGCCGATGCCGGACTGTTTGAAACCGCCCCATTCGGCCTGTGGCAAGTATGGGTGGTAGTCGTTGATCCAGATGGTACCGTGACGCAATTTGCGTGAGACACGGTTTGTCACACCCGAATCTGAGGACCAGACGGCACCGGCTAGCCCGTAGTCGGTGTCATTGGCAATCGCGATGGCTTCGTCTTCGGTCGAGAAGGTTTCTACGGTGATGACCGGCCCGAAGCCTTCTTCCACAACGGCCGGGTTGTCTGCGGTGCACTGATCCAGCACCGTTGGCGCGTAGAAGTAGCCGTTTTCGTGTTCTGGTCCGCCCCAGTGACCGCCGGTACGTAGGCGTGCACCGGCTTCGACGCCGCGGTTGACGTAGTCGGTGACTTTGTCGCGGTGCTCCGAAGAGATCAGCGGGCCAGTTTCGGCTTTCTCATCGAATGGTCCACCCATCACAATATTTCCAGCGCGACGGACCAGCTCATCGACAAACTGTTCGGCGATCGTATCTTGGATGATTAACCGGGTGCCGGCCGAGCAGACGAGCCCGGAATCAAGAAAGCCCGCATTGAGCGCATTGTCGAGTGCTGCGTCGTAGTCGGCATCGGCAAAGATCACGTTCGGGTTCTTGCCCCCGAGTTCCAACGCCACATCTTTGACGGTATGGGCAGCTGATTCGGCGATCTTGCGTCCGGTCACCACACCACCGGTGAAAGAGACCAGGTCAATGTCTTTGTGGGTGGACAGCGGTGCACCTACGGTGCCGCCGTCTCCCAAGACCACGTTGGCAACGCCTGCCGGCAGGCCGAGTTTATCCATGACATCGACGATGAGCATGGTGGTGTGCGGGGTCAGTTCTGCAGGTTTGATGACAAAGGAGTTGCCTGCAGCAAGAGCCGGGGCAATTTTCCAGGAGGCTTGTAGCAGTGGGAAATTCCACGGGGTGATCATGCCAACGACGCCGATGGGCTCGTGCACCACCCGCGAGACGACCGTGGGATCACCAGCGTCGACTAGACGGCCGGGGTAGTGGTCCGCGATTTTTCCGAAGTGGCGGAAGGCCGCAGTGATATCGTCCATATCGCCTTCGGCCTCGACCAGGCGTTTGCCGGTGTCCATGGCTTCGGTACGAGCAAACTCATCTTTGCGTTCCTGAATGCCATCGGCAACTGCCAAGAGGAAGTCGCCACGTTCAGCCGCTGGGCGATCGGCCCACACGCCTGATTCGAAAGCGCGACGAGCTGCAGCAATCGCACGCTCGGTATCTTCGGTGGTGGCCTCAGAGACCACGCCGACTTCGCTGCCATCGCCCGGGCAGTAAATGGTTCGGGTGGCGGCATTGGATGCAGGGACCCAGGCACCATCAATGAATAGGGTTTGAACTTTCTCAGCGCTCATTGCGGGTATCTCCTTGAGCAGATTGGGTGGTGTCGTCATCGGAGGTGGATGCGTTCTCTGTGGAGACCACAGGAACCGCGTTGGTCGACGTATCGAGTTGGTCGCTGTCGGCCCATTCTTCAGGAATGTTGACCTCGACCAGGCCAGATGGTGAGCCTTTATCGCCGATCATGGACATGTACATCATGTGGGCATCATATGCGTCCAGGATATCGGAAATGACCTGATCCTTGGTGTAGCCCATAATGTCTTTGCCCTGTGAGCCAGTCAGCGTGAAGATCTCAACTTTGAAGAAGATTTCTTCAACCGCTGCCAGGTTGGCGGCATAGTTTGGCACGTTGTGTGCAACGGGATATGGCTGGTATTTGAATTCATCCTGATTGTTGGGGAAGTGCACCACCAGATCCACGTACGGGATGGGGTAGTCGGGGTGGACACCTCGGTGACAATGGACGTCGGCCCCGAGATTGCGCAATTCTTCGGCAACCTCCTCGACAGCAGGAATTGCCACGTCGTTGACGAATTTTGCGGCCTGCGATTGCGTGGCAAACGACATCCGGCGTCCCAGTCGTTGACGCCACGTGGATGATGGTTTGCCGTTACTATCACGGATGCTAGATAGCACCCCGGGCATCGTGGCTCGTTTGGAATCGAAGCTTTGACGTTCCGACCTCAGGACCTTGAACAGGCTGATCATCATCAGGTAGACGACGATCGAGAATGGGAGGCCGATCATCACCGTGGCGGCCTGCAATGTGTAGACGCCGTCGATGAAAAGCATGGCTAGCGTCAGTGTACCGGTGACAACCGCCCAGAAGATTCGCAGCCACGGGGCGCCGTCGGAGTCACTGGCCGAGGGCTTGGACGTGAGGTTGGCCATGACCAAGGAACCCGAGTCTGCCGAGGTGACGTAGAAGAGCAACCCGGTCACCACTGCGAGACCGACAGTGAAAGCCGCGCCCGGATATTGGGTGAGTAGCGTAAAGAACCCGGATTCTGGCAGGTTGATGGCTTCGTTGAGGAAGGCTTCATCACCGCCACGGAAGAAGGCTAGTGCACCGTTACCGAAGATCGAAACCCACAGCAGAATGAAGCTAAATGGAATGAGCAGCACACCGAGCACAAACTGGCGCAGGGTACGGCCGCGCGAAATGCGAGCCAAGAAGAGGCCGACGAAGGCAGCCCACGCAATCCACCATGCCCAGAAGAACAGGGTCCAGTCCTGCATCCAGTCGGCGGATGAATAGTCGGGGTGGCCGTCGGTGTAGCCGAAGGTGTTCATCATCATGGATGGGAAGCGGCTGAAGAAGTCGCCGATATTTTGTACCAGCTGGTTCATCAAACGTGGTGTGTCCCCAGAGAATAAGACCCACAACATCAGCCCAACAGCCAATATGACGTTGAGTTCGGAGAGACGGCGGATGCCCTTGTCGACACCGGTGATCGTGGAGATGATCGTAATGCCGACGGCCAGCACCATGAGTGCGATTTGGACGGCAATGCTCTGCGGGATACCGAAAATGTAGGACAAACCGTAGTTGAGGAAGACCACCCCGATACCGAGTGATACGGCGATACCGAAAATCGTGCCTAGCACGGCTGCAATGTCAACCGCGTGGCCGGGGGCGCCTTTGATGCGTTTACCGAATATTGGGGCCAGGGCCGAACGAATACTCAAGGGCATATGGTACCGGTAGGCAAACAGACCGATGCCCATACCCATGAGGGCATACAGCGCCCAACCGGGAATACCGTAGTGGAACATGGTCCACAGCGGAGCCATTCGTGCAGCTTCATCCGACATGCCCTCGCCCTCTGGTGGGGTCAGGAAGTTTGTCGCCGGACCAGAAATGCCGAAGAACATCAGATCAACACCGATGCCAGCGGCAAAGAGCATGGCCGCCCACGTAAACATATTGAAACGTGGTTTGGAATGATCCGGCCCGATCTTCACGCGGCCCACTTTTGACAGTGCAACGATTAACACGAAGACCACCACGATGCTGACGGTGAGCACGTAGTACCAGCCTAGATTGGTACCAGCCCAATCCATTGCGCCAAAGATCACGGTCTCTGCTTGTCCTGGTAACAACCAGGCCCACAGAACGAATGCCACGATGAGCACCGCTGAGATGATAAAAACCGGCTTATTGACGGGGGAATATGTGGGTTTATCTTTTGGTGTGGTGTGAGTGCCGGGAACTCCCGGATCTCGCGTGGTCGCAGCGTGCGTACTATCAGGAGATTCAACAGAATCAGCCATGATATTCCTCTCGTCGGTGTTAAAAAAGAAGTCGGATCGACCGCAGAAACTAGTCAATCGAAGCCCGAGCTAAAAATACATAATCTATCGCCACCATAGAGCGTGAAATCAACTGAAATCAAGATAGAACATTTGATCCTTAGGTCAAGCACATGCGGTCGTGAGGAGGACTATATTGCGGGCTACTCGATGGTAACAAAATGTGGTGTGTGCCTCCGAGTATGGTTGCTCACGCCGCTATCGTGCGGTACTGTGTGGTGTCATGAAGAAATGATCCTTTTCCTCCCCGCGTCCGAGGCCGTTGCCCGGCGGGGTACGAATCTTTCCCAAGGATCATTTTGTCTAAAAATTCTGCGCACCTCTCCGTTGACGGCATCTCAAAAACGTTTCCCCATCGACGCGTATTCACCGATATCACATTTGCCGTCCCATATCGGGATCGCATGGGCATCATCGGGGAAAACGGCTCGGGAAAAACCACCCTGCTGCAAGTTCTCGCCGGTGAGCTCGAATCAGACGCTGGAACAGTCAACGTCTTCACCGCCCACGACACAACACACCCCGTTGGTCTGTTGCACCAGGAGCCACCATTTGACGCCACGATGACCGTGCCCCAAGTCCTGGAAGCCTCCGTTGCACACCTGCGACAGGCTGAAGCCGACGTACATACCGCAGCCGAAGCCCTGGCATATGGTCCGCACGACCAAGCGGTGGTTGACCGGTATACCAAGGCGTTAGACCGCGCCGAGCAGCTCGGTGTCTGGGACATTGATGCACGCACCGAAACGACCATCGCCGGGCTCGGACTGAAGACCGTTGACCGAGAGCACACCATCGGCGCATTGTCTGGTGGCCAACGAGCCAGACTTGCAATGGCCAGCCTGTTGCTTAGCGCACCGGAAGTCCTCTTGCTCGATGAACCCACGAATCATCTGGATGATGCCGCCATCCGATATCTGGGCACGGTCATCGCAAACTGGCACGGACCGGTCCTGATCGTCAGTCACGACCGCGCCTTTCTTGACGAGACCGTCCTCTCGATCTTGGACCTCGACCCGGCACCGCGACCCTATGCGCTCGGTGCGGCTGAAGATGAACTAACCACCCTGGGCGTGACCCGCTTTACCGGCACCTATTCTGACTACTTTCAGGCACGACATGACGCACGCCAGCGGTGGCAACACCAATATGCAGAGGAACAGGCACAATTGAAACGTCTACGAGCCGCTGTTGATGAGCATCAAGTCGTCGGGCATGAAGACTGGCAACCACGAACCGAAGTTCGAGGAGCACAAAAATTCTATGCAGACCGCAATGCGAAAGTCGTGGCACGCCGCGTCAACGATGCCCGTGCCCGGCTGGCTGAGCTCGAAGCACGCCAGATTGTGAAGCCGCCGAAACCCTTGACCTTCCAGGGTCTCACAGCCGCAATGCAGCAGGACCATCAGGCCGGTGACATCGACCAGCCGATCCTACGCGCCGATGATGTTGAGGTAGTGAACCGACTTGGGTCAACCTCGATCACGATCTCATCCAGTGACAAGGTGCTGATCACCGGAGCAAACGGGTCAGGCAAATCCACCTTGTTGCAGGTTTTCGCAGGATCCTTGAACCCGACCCGGGGCAGTCTCCATCGCGCATCAGGCGTCAGCGTCGGAATGCTTGCACAAGAAAGCCACTTTGACGACGTCGACGATGAGACTGCCAGCGCAGTATATGCGCAAGCCGTCAGACCGGACCTGACGGAGCGTGTGCCGCTGAGTACCTTCGGTCTGCTGCACCCGAGGGACGAGCACCGACCCGTCGCAACCCTGAGTGTTGGACAACAGCGACGCTTGGCACTAGCAATCTTGCTGGCTGACCCGCCAGAAGTCTTGCTGTTGGACGAGCCCACCAACCACTTATCGCTGACATTGGTGACAGAGCTGGAGGCCTCGATCGAGCATTATCCCGGCGCCGTGGTCATTGCGACGCACGATCGCTGGCTGCGCAATCATTGGCAAGGTCATCAGTTACACCTTGGGTGATGCGATGTAGTTTGGCGATGTTGTTGGAGAGGGTCTCGGTATCTGGCACACTGTATTTAGAAACTTTCATCGATCGCCGATCTGAAATCGTCGTATCTCACACTTTCGAGGAGATCATGTCTTACCCACAGTCCCCGCAAGGGCCATCGCAACCACACGGTTACTCGGGGCCGCCCGGCCCAGACAGTTCCCTGCCACCCGCGGCCCCACAGGGTAAGCTGCGCAAGAAAAGGCGCCGGGGGACTGGTCTGCTGACGGCTGGTTTGATCACGTTGGGTGTGAGCATCATCGGTGGGATTATTGCCCTGATCATGTTTGGGGGTTCGACGATGACTAGCATTGAGGATTTTTCCGAGTCAGCATACGACGTGACTGAACCCGCTGTGGTCGACGGTCTCGGCGACAACCAGTGGTACCTCTACCAGGATCCGAATGCGATCTCTCAGGCATCATGCGAGGTCACTGACCAGCAGGGTAACGACGTGACCAACGGCTCCGCCCAGATGAATATAACGAATAGTGAATACGATCTGAGCTCTGTCCAATCGTTTGAATCCACCGCTGATGGCGTCTATGAGATCCAATGCTCAAGTTATCCCGTGGTCTTGGGCGGTGCAGTGCCACTAGGCGGCATCTTCGGTGTCCTCGGTACAGTATTAGTTGCAGGGTTCCTCTTTGTCGTTGGAGCTGTCCTGACCATCATTGGACTCGTCATGCGCTCAAATTCTAAGAAGAACGACATGCCACCAATGAACCCTCCTTATGGTGCAGCGCCACAGCCCGGGTACGGTTACTCTCAGCAACAACAGCCATACTATGGCCAGCAGTCTCCACAGTACGGTGGCGGACAACAACCACCACAGTATGGCGGTGGACCAGCCGGTGGTTACCCGCCCAATCAGTCACCAAACTAACCACGTGGACATGTTCCATAATTGATCGAAAAATACCGCAGGGGCCGTCGCGTCTCTGCGGTATTTTCGTCAACGACCACATCATTGAGGAACGTACTCATGACCGACACCAACACACTCGATGTTCCTGGCCCGAGGCGACGTCACGTTGTGGGGTACATCCTGGGCAGCATGGCCGTCGCCGTGCTGGGGTTGGTGACAGCAATTGCGATGTCCGTTTCAGGAATTTTGAATACGTACACCGAAGTTTCGGAAACATACGATGACATTTTCGAGACTGGACGAGAGATCGGCCCCAGCGCTACCCCGGTCGAACTTGACGATGCGAACTACACGTTGTTGTCCTTTACAACGTCAGACGAGTTCCCTTCCCTGGGTGAACAAGCGGGCCTGTGTACGATCACCGATGAATACGGGGAACGCGTTGCAATCGAAACCTCTGCGCAGCCCGTTTCAGCGCAAGATATGCCAGCGGCAGACCACGACCTGCAACACGCAACACATGCCGTTTACGCTCATTTCGAAGCCACCGAAGGAACTTACGCATTGTCATGCCAGCAATTTGGTGTGCTCAGTGATGACGCGAACTACAGCATGGGCGGCACCGCCGTGTGGGGTGTGGTAGTCGGGCTTGGCAGCGTGGTCATTGCAGGTGTGTTGTTCTTGGTTGGTGTCATCAATCACGCACGCAATCGCAAAATGCAACCGCCGAAATCGCGGAAGCTCATCACCTACGACCTGGACTACTCCTAGTACTCCAGTTGTCCTTATGTTTGTGGGTCGACGTTGTCGGAACGGATCGGGCAGAGCTGTCCGCTATCTGGGTCGCGGATGGCGCGTTTTTAGGCGGCGGTGGGCCAGCTGATGTCGATGGTGGTGTTTTGGAGTGTGGGTGGGTCGCCGCTTTTGTGGTGGGCGATTTGGGTGATGGGCGGTTTTGTGGGCACAGTGTATTGATGCCCGGTGGGGGTGGTCACAGTCAGGTGATCAGGGGTACCGGTGTAGGTCCAGCCGCGGTTTTCTTTGCGTTGGTTACACCGTTTACATAAGCCCAGGCCGTTGGCCCAGCTGGTTGTGCCGCCTTTGGCCCAGGGGTGGCGGTGATCAATGTCTTGGGCGGGGCTGTTGCACCAGGGGGTTGCGCAGGTATCGTCGCGGAGTTTCAGCATTTTCGATAACACCGTTGGAAAGCGACGCCGCACCGAATCTAAAGCCACGAGTTGTCCGTCGGTGGCACGGGTATACAGACGCCGCAGAAACTTTGCCGCGTCTGGGTTGGCTAACCAGTCTTTGACCATACCCGCCGGTAGCGGGCCCTGGCCCAGGACCCAGCCCGGTAGGTCGTCATCACCCAATAGTGTGGAATCGTGCATGATGACCACCACTTCAGCAGTGACCGCACCAGCGGTGGTTTGACCAGTGAGTAATTCTACGAAGGCATCGGCCATGACCTGATCCCGGCCCAGCTGCTGGTCTGCGCTGTCACTTTCGGCGTCATTGGTGGTTCGGGTGGCGGCGAGGCGTTGATCAGTGGTCTTGGTGAGCGCATCCATCACGGCGACACCTTGGTGGGTGGGTAGCTCTGCGGTCAGGTACATCATGCCTTCACCGGCCGGGTCTAGACAGATTCGGCGTCGGCGGCGGGCATTGTCCGCAGCCCGCTGATTAGCTGCCTCACGATCTAACCGGTAGGCATGGCCCTGAATCAGATTGCGCAGTCGTGTGCTGGAGGCTTGGCCGAGTTTGTCGTTGATGGCTGCATCAATCTCTCGGCGGTGGGCATCACACAGGTGATTGGTCTGCTCAGCCACAATTTTAGCGTGGTACTCGCTGACTTGTCCGGTCTCTAACGCAGCAAGTGTATGCGGTAATACGGTGCATAACGCGGTAGCAGTATGCGTCAGCCCAGCGCCGACAAACGGGGACTCGCCGCGGGCTAACCCGACTTCGGCTTCGATGCCTTTGATCTGCATCGAGGTGGGAATATTACTCGCGGTCTCGTGTGTTTGGCGTTGCTCCACGAAATGATGGGTAGCTTTGGCTTGGACGGCTGATAGGGCCCGCTTAGCGCGTTCAATGCTGTGGATGCGATCAATATTGTCTGCCTCGGATCCAGCAGGTGGCAGCGAGGCCAGGAACGTTGTAAATTCCTGCACCTTCTCTGCCACCAACACCGCTGTATCCATACCCTTAACCCTACTGAGCCGGACGGACACGATAAGAAAACCGGCTCCCAGTGGATAAACCAACGCACACGCGACACTGTCGAATCGAATATAGTATTCACGACGCTTTCAGCACACAGCGGTTATTCAAGCCCGCATCAATACCAGCCCAGCAATATCACTCCAGACCACGCGGTCACACGGTACAAATACGGCTGTAGTGCTAGGCCTGCACCACTACACCGTCGCGCAGTAACTCATCAATGGCCTCGGATTCGAATCCGAGGCGTTGCAATACCGCGACTGTATTGGCACCCGGTGCCGCTTCTTCACCGATCGGTTTCAAAGGTGTGTCAGAAAATACCGGGGCGCTGCGCGGCTGATGTCCATTTTCATACGGTTCAAAGACGGCTCGTGCTTGCATGTGCCGGTGATGTGGAGCCTCCGCGAGACTCAATACCGGATAGACGCAGGCATCCTGATCTTCAAAAATTTCAGCCCATTCATCCCGAGTTTTTGTCAGAAATGCTTCGGTGAAGGCAGCGCGCATCGCTGGCCAGGCCATCTCGTCTTGCTGATCAAATTCCAAGCCAAGCTCGGTCAATAGCGTCGCGAAAAACTGTGGTTCTAGAGCCCCGACAGATACGAACTTGCCGTCCTGACATTCGTAGGTGTCATAGAATGGTGCACCACCATCGAGGAGGTTGGCCTCGCGGGCATCCTTCCAAAAGCCTTGGGCGTGTAATCCGTAGATCATGTTGCTCAGGGAGGAAGCACCATCGACCATGGCGACATCGACGACCTGACCTTGACCCGTCGTCGACCGAGCGACGAGTGCCGAGAGCACGCCGGTTAGTAAGAACATTGCACCACCGCCAAAATCAGCGCCAATGTTGAACGGCTGACGTGGCTTATCAGCCCCTCCGCTGGCGTGCAGCGCGCCGGTGAGCCCCAGATAGTTGATGTCGTGGCCTGCCCGTTGTGCAAGCGGCCCGGTTTGCCCCCACCCCGTCATCTGGGCATATACAATCTTAGGGTTGGCATCCCGACATGCCTGCGGGCCAATGCCCAGGCGATCGGCTACGCCCGGGCGATATGGATCGATGACGACATCGGAGGCTGCCACGAGTTCGAGAAACGTTCCGGCGGCTTGTGGGTGTTTCATGTTCAACACCAGGTTTTCGCGAGACCGATTCAGCGAATCTGCGTCGGTGACTCCCAGCCCTGAGCCTCCTGGGCGATCCACACGCAAAACTTCGGCACCCATTTCGGCCAATACCGAGGCTGCATACGGGGCAGGCCCAAGCCCTGCCAATTCAAGTACTCTGATTCCTGCAAGGGGTCCCTGTGTCGTCATGACGGCCTTTCCACGATGGCAATACGTTCGTATAGCAGCATAGTGAACAGATCTGTGACGCGCACAACGTCAAAGTTTATGTCGCCAAGGTGACGACCGGCTCGGGCGAAACGGCTGCAGAATTACTAAGCTGGCATCATGCAAAACTGTTCGGATCCAGCTGCCCGCATCCACACGGAACGCGTCGAGGGTGGTGCCAGACGCGTCGTGTTCCTCCATGGACTGATGGGACGCGGCAAAAATTTCACGAGCATTGCTCGGGGCCTGATTGACACCACCACGTCCCTGCTTATGGATTTGCCCAACCACGGTGCATCTTGTTGGACCAGCGATTTTGACTACATCGAAATGGCGGATCTCGTCGCCGATGAATTGCGGCGAGATTTTTGTCGAGATGAACCCGCTGTGGTGTTAGGTCACTCAATGGGCGGCAAGGTCGCGATGGTGCTCGCCCTGCGTCATCCGGATGTGCTGGCAGGCTTGATCATCGAAGATATTGCTCCACTTGATTCCAGCACCAGCGAGTTCGAGCACCTTCTTGGCACATTGCTCAAGCTTGACTTAGACAGCCTGACAGCTCGCACCGATGCCCACGCCGCACTCAAAACCGATATTAATGATGACGCCGTGCGCGGTTTTCTGCTGCAGAACCTCGTGCGCGACGGCCAGGGCGGGTTCCAATGGGAACCCAATTTGCAGATGCTCTTCGACAACCTTGGCACACTGTCAGGTTTTCCCATGATCGATGGTGTTTTTGAAGACCATCCGGTGTTGTGGATCAAGGGCGAACATTCGAATTACGTCACTGATGAAGCCGGTGAAGTGATGCGCGAACTCTTCCCGATGACACGCAAAATTCAAATCCGGGATGCTGGACACTGGATCCACGCCGAGCAGCCCAAACGCTTCATCGAAACCCTCGATTACTACGTTGCTGGACGTTACTGAGAGCACCGTTCTGCCTATGACGAGCAAGCATGGCATATTCGTACCAGTTTGATAGCCTAACGTCGTGACTACACAAGAAGACACTGCTGCACGCGTTCCTGCGATACCCGTGGGCCCCGGTGGCCGCGATGCACTCATCGGCCGCCGCATTTTTCCCTCACCGTTGGGTCGTCGCATCACCTATGCAGTGATATTCGAATTGCTCGCGATTGCCTTTACCACCGTGATCCTTGCGCTGCTGGGCAACGATTCCGGTCCGGCCTTCATTGTTGGCGTCATCTCATCGACGGTGGCGCTGACCTGGAACCTCATATTCAACTGGGCGTTCGAAGCCTTTGAACGGCGAATCGGGGTGACCGATCGTCCTTGGTACATGCGTGTTGCACACGCCCTCGTCTTTGAAGGGGGCCTTATCCTCATGCTCATCCCGGCCATTGCCTGGGTACTGGGAGTGAGTCTCTTTGAGGCATTCATGCTCGAGATCGTGTTACTGGTCTTTTTCCTGATCTATACGGCCATCTACGCGTGGATCTTTGACCGTATCTTTGGTCTACCCGAGCCTGCGGCGAACTATCCTCGAAAAGCCTAGGCACGTGCCGCGTCACCAACCAGAAAAATTGGCGTGTGCGATGGACATTCGTCGATAAAAGTTAACTTGGACGCCTAAGGTAGAGACATGACTACTACACAATTCAAAGGTAACACCGTCAATACCGTCGCTGACATACCAGCAGTCGGCTCAGCTGCCCCGGACTTCACCCTCGTGGGCACCGACATGTCTGAAATCCAACTCTCAGACTACGCAGGCAAATGGGTGCTGCTGAACATTTTTCCATCGTTGGATACCGGCGTGTGTGCCGCAAGCGTGCGTGAATTCAACGAGCGTGCGGCAAACCTCAAGGACACCGTCGTGTTAAACGTCTCTATGGACTTGCCATTCGCTCAGGCTCGTTTCTGTGGTGCAGAAGGTATCGAACGTGCCCATAGTGCCTCCGCGTTCCGTTCAAGTTTTGGCGACGACTACGGTGTGCGCCTGACAGATTCGCCGATGGCGGGACTGCTCACCCGAACCGTCATCGTCATCAACCCTCAGGGCGAAGTCACCTATACGCAGCTCGTTGATGAAATCACGACCGAGCCAAATTACGACGAAGTGATGGAACACCTCGGTTCCTAACCTCATTCAAAAAGAAATGACTCCGTGAATCAGAACAATTTTCCCGATCCCTCGTCGAATCACCACGACGAGCACGATCCTGACCGTTCTGACCAACCGCCAGCGCCCGGATCGTCACCACGCGATCCGGGTTCTGACGTCCAACAGCCCTATGGGCCATACGGTCCCCAATACCTTCGCAGGGATGCCTATCATCCCAACCCCTATGCTGCAGCCGAGGGGGAGCGGGGTGATCCGCGAAATGATCCACGCTGGGTCTATTCACAGCACGACTCGCGTGACGAAACACGAGAAATCCCATACTTCGATCATTCCGGTCACCCCGGTGTCGACGAAAGTTACTATCTGCCCTACGGCGTGACACCCCAACGACGTCGCGGACCGCTAAATTTTTTCATCACCACCGCCGCGCTGTTGGGCGTCGTGTTTCTGGCGATCACGTTGTTATCCCAAATCTTCGACTGGGATCGCGATGACAATCCGATCCAAGATCTCTTTTCTTCCCAGCCCGAAGCCCCCGAGGTGGTGCCCGAAGGCCAAGCTACCGTTGAGGGTTTGGTCTCAGAATTAGACCACGTCCACAATGGCGTTGATGTTAATTGGGAGGCTGGCGGCCAACATACGGGCTCAGGCCTTGATCCAGGCCAAGAAGTTCGCTCGGCACCAGGGGTGTTCATGGTCGATACCCAGGTGTATCAGTACCTCGGTTTCGGCACCGGCATGGTTGTCAGCTCCGACGGGTTAGCCATCACCAACTATCATGTCGTGGAATCGTCCATGTCAGTGTCCATCACCATGGCCGACACCCAAGAACAGTACTCTGCAGAAGTGCTCGGCCGAGATGCTGACCGCGACATCGCCGTCCTGAAGATCGACACTGACGAGCCCATTCAGGTCGCGTCGATCAACCCTGAAGGAGTCGATACGCGAGATACTGTTGCGGGTGTTGGCAACTCCGGGGGCCAGGGATACCTCACCTCAGTGGTCGGAGAAGTCCGAGGCCTCAACGAAACCATCCACATCGAACCGGTCGAACCGGGCTCACCCGACCAAACGCTTGAAGGACTCATCATGATGACTTCGGATATCGTGCCCGGCTATTCCGGTGGTCCTACCGTCGACTCCAATGGACAAGTCATTGGTGTATCCACCGCCGCCAGCCAGGAAGCTCAAACTTCCGAAGATACGTTCGGTTTTGCGGTGCCCATTGTCGACGCGCTCGAAGTCGTAGAACAAGTGCTAGCCGGTGACGAATCCGATGGGGTAGTCATTGGGGCCGGGGGAGCGCTTGGGATCGTCGTGACGTCCCAAGAAGGCTCTGGTGCCCGGGTGATCGAAGTATCGGACAGGTCTGCGGGTGACGCGATCGGGTTGCAGCCCGATGACGTCATCGTTGAGATCGACGGAGAAGAAGTCGTGAATTCGTCGTTTATTTCACGCTACGTCCGGGACAAAAACCCGGGCCAAGAAGTCGAGGTGGTCTGGCAAACCTCCGACGGCAATATGCAACGCGCCGTCGTCACGCTGGATGAAGCCGAAATCAACTAAAGCTCGTCATCCACATTGACATCGCGAGCCGCCAAAGCGCCCGCAATAGCCATGAGTACGCCCACGACCAACAGTGCGATCAAAGTGATCGTCCAGGTTTGGGTTGCCGCATAGAGCACGCCCACCAACATTGGCCCGAGCCCGGCTAAAATGTAGCCGACCGGTTGGACGAACCCAGATAGCCGGGCTGTCACGTCAGGCTCAACACTGCGTGCCGGGAGCAACGAGATGGCCGTAGCAAACGCCATACCGCCGATGCCCAGCAGGATGACCCACAGCCACCTGCCCTCTGCCGGCCACAGCAACAACCCCAAGTAGCCCAGCGCACTAAGCACCCCGAATGCCACCGGCCAGGTCCACAGGTGCTTCGCGCGATCCACCACGGTAGGCATGATCAAGCTGCCAACCAACCCAATAGCGGCCGTGGTCGCCAGCAACAGACCGGCTTCACCTGGTTCGACTCCGGCATCGCGAAAAATCTGCGGCAACCACCCAAATTGGACGTATACCTGGGTTGATTGCAGCCCAAAGAACGCGGTCATGGCCCAGGCGGTGGGGGAGCGGAAGATCTTTTTGGACGGACGGTCTTGTATCGGTATGTGGGGATAGTCATACCCGATGCGCCTGGTCACCAACCACCAGAGCACCACGGGGACGAGCGCCACAACACCCCACGTTGACAACGCGGCCCGCCACCCGGTGTCGGGGTTGAACACGTCGGCGAAGTATTGTGCCAGTGGCGCGGTAGCTGCGGCTCCGATTGCACCGGCTGCGACAACACACACGGAGTACACGGTCATCAGCGACACTGTGTATTGCCTGCCGTGAACTTTGATCCAGGCCGGCATCAGCACATTGGCAATGGCAATCCCGGTCAACCCGATGATCGACAACACCAGAAACGGCCACGAGTTTTCTACCCACGCACGCAACCCAATGCCAAACGCCAGCGCGAGAGCCGATAACAGCAGCGTGGTGGAAATCCCGAACCGTTTGCCAATACGAACCGCAAACAATCCGAGGACGCCGAATATGAGCCCGGGCAGCGAGGTCAGAAACCCTAGCGTCCCGCCGCCAAAATTCATCCCGTCGCCAATTTCTGCCAGCAGCGGGCCAACCGAACTGGCCGCCGCTCGCAAGTTGAGTGCCAACGCCAATACGGACACGAACATCAACCCGTAACTCAGGTATCTGGGTGTTGATGAGGGGGAAGTGCTTTGGGACATAGGCACAGTTCTACCCGCAATGTACTGTTTCGTCACGTACTACGGCGCGAGGCGGATCTTCTTGCAGTGGGTCCGCTGTGCTTTACACTGGTACCGTGGTCGTTTCGTGCACAACCCGAGGTAACTTCGGCCCAATGTAAACCCTTCATTTTCTACCTTCAAACGAGGTATGCCCATGACCAACCAGACCACCACACGTAATGATCTCCGCAACGTCGCCATTGTCGCCCACGTAGACCACGGTAAAACCACCCTGGTCAACGCCATGTTGACCCAAACCGGCGCCTTCGGCGAACACAAAGAAGTTGACGATCGTGTGATGGACTCGGGCGAGCTTGAAAAGGAAAAGGGCATCACCATCTTGGCCAAGAACACCACGGTGTTCTACTCCGGTCCATCTTCAGATGGTGAGAACGTGACGATCAATGTGATCGATACACCTGGTCACGCCGACTTCGGTGGCGAAGTGGAACGCGGGCTGTCCATGGTTGACGGGGTCGTACTCCTCGTGGACTCTTCGGAAGGGCCACTGCCACAGACTCGCTTCGTGCTACGTAAAGCGCTTGAAGCCAAAAAGCCAGTCATCCTGTTAGTCAACAAAGTGGACCGACCAGATGCACGCATTGACGGTGTGGTCTCGGATTCCATGGACCTGCTATTGGGCCTCGCCGAAGACGTTTCGGAAGATGTGCCCGACCTTGATTTGGATGCGGTGCTGAATGTGCCGGTCGTCTTTGCTTCCGGGAAGGCCGGTGTGGCTTCGACCGAGCAGCCCGCTGATGGCCAGTTGCCAAATAGCGAGGATCTCGAGCCGCTCTTTGCCACCATCATGAAACACATTCCTGCACCGACCTACAACGAGGACGAAGTGCTGCAGGCTCACGTCACCAACCTGGACTTCTCGCCGTTCTTGGGTCGTCTTGCCCTGCTGCGTATCCACAACGGCACCCTGAACAAGAACCAGACTGTTGCCTGGTCTTCGGAGAACGGCATCAAAAATGTGAAAGTCACCGAACTCTTAGAGACCAAAGGTCTGGAGCGAGTTGCCGCAGAAACAGCGCGTCCCGGTGAAATCGTTGCCGTGGCCGGTATCGAGGACATCATGATTGGTGACACGCTGACCGATGCTGAAAATCCGAAACCGCTGCCACAAATCACCATTGACGATCCAGCGATCTCGCTGACCATTGGTGTGAACACCTCACCGTTGGCCGGCAAAGTCAAAGGTGCCAAGGTCACCGCACGCCAGGTTAAAGACCGTCTGGACCGCGAGCTCATCGGCAATGTGTCGCTGCGTGTCTTGCCAACAGACCGCCCGGATACCTGGCAAGTCCAGGGCCGTGGCGAACTGGCATTGGCTATCCTGGTAGAGCAGATGCGCCGTGAAGGATTCGAACTCACCGTCGGCAAACCAGAAGTCGTCACCCGCGAAATTGATGGTGTGATCTATGAACCCATGGAGATCATGACGGTCGACATCCCGGAAGAGCATCTGGGAGCCGTCACCCAGCTGATGGCGGGCCGTCGCGGCATCATGGAAAACATGGTCAATAACGGCACCGGTTGGGTCCGCATGGACTTCAAAGTTCCAGCACGTGGCCTCATTGGATTCCGCACCCGCTTCCTCACCGAAACTCGCGGTGCAGGGATTGCCGCGTCCTATCAGACCGATTATGAACCATGGGCCGGCCATATTGTGTATCGGTCCAGTGGGTCGATCATCTCAGACCGTGCCGGTACGGCGACCCCTTATTCGATGATCAACCTTCAAGAACGGGCATCATTCTTTATCCAGCCCGGATCTGAAGTATATGAAGGCATGATCCTCGGCGAAAACTCGCGCAACGAGGACATGGACGTCAACATCGTCCGCGAAAAGAAGCAGACCAACGTGCGTGCAGCCTCCTCCGATACGTTTACGGGGCTCACCCCACCGAGTCAGTTCAGTCTGGAAGAATCCCTGGAATGGGTGCGCGACGATGAATGTGTAGAAGTCACTCCGGAGGCTATCCGGATTCGTAAGGTAGTGCTGGATGCAAATCAACGTGTCAAACTCGCCCGAGCTCGGCAGCGCGCCGAAGCCCAGTAACCGCTCCAACCGGCTTGGCATCGGTTGGATTCTGCTGGCGGTGGGTGTTGGTATCGTCACCGGTGGTCTGGGAACCATCATGCATTTGAGCTCTTTTTGGACAGGCAGTTTTGGCCTGCCCTGGGGTGTGGCATTCGCGCTGTTAATTGCGGCGCTGGGCCAATGGTGGGTCGGGCTTGGCAGCGCCAACCTGCTTGCTCCCGGTATTGCCGGCATGGCACAATACGCCACGCTTGCCGTCATGGTCGGGTTGAGTCGCGGTGACCACTTCAGCGTGCCGCTCAACGCCCAAACCTGGGAGTTCGTGCCCCACCTGGTCATCGCAAGCCTACTGTGGCACGCCGGGCTGGTGGTTCTGACCATGGTGGTGGTCGTCCTGGTGAACCGCCAGCTCAGACGCGCCCGCGACGAGATAACTGAGCTACCGACCCAGGTCGCAGATCTACACCCGCCGGTGGGTGCTGCGGATACCCGTTAGACTGACTAGACCAACAAAGTGTGAAGGAGCATCACCAAAATGACCTACGTGATCGCCTTGCCGTGCGTTGACCTCAAGGACAAATCCTGCATCGACGAATGCCCGGTTGACTGTATTTATGAAGGCGAACGCATGCTATACATCCACCCGGATGAATGCGTTGACTGCGGGGCATGTGAACCGGTCTGTCCTGTGGAAGCCATCTACTACGAAGATGACACCCCAGAAGAATGGGCGGACTACTACGATGCAAACGTCGAGTTCTTCGACGATATCGGTTCCCCGGGTGGCGCAGCCAAACTCGGCTTGATCCCCAAAGACCACCCGCTCATTGAAGCCCTGCCGTTCCAGGAGCAAAACGTCTAATGCTGGATCTGCCCGCATACCCATGGCAATTGCTGGCCCCTTATAAAGCAACGGCCAGCGCCCATGCTCAGGGGCTCGTCGATTTATCCATCGGTGCCCCGGTGGATCCCACACCACAGATGATCCAGGACGCACTTGCCTCAGCGACCAATTGGCCAGGGTATCCGAGCGCAGCAGGCACAGACGGTCTTCGTGACACGATCGCTGATTGGTACGCCCGCCGTCGCCAGGTTCCCGGTCTGACCAAAGAGCATGTGGCCGCCACGGTGGGTTCGAAAGAGTTCATCGCATGGCTGCCACTCCTCATGGGCTTGGGGCCGGGCGATATCATCGTCTACCCCAAAGTCGCCTATCCGACCTACGACATCGGCGCCAAGATTGTGGGTGCGACGTCGGTGACGGCAGATACACTCACAGAGCTCGATGCCGCAACCCGTCAACGGGTGAAACTGGTGTGGGTGAACTCGCCAGCAAATCCCACCGGTACGGTCCAAAGTGCCGAAGTCCTGGCAAAAATCGTTGCCGACGCTCGTGCGAATGGTGCGGCGGTGGCTTCCGATGAATGTTATGCCGAGCTCGGGTGGGGCACATGGGAACACCAACGGATCCCCTCCATTCTGGATACCCAGGTCTCGCAAGGAGACTTTAGCGGGCTACTGTCGGTCTACTCACTGTCGAAACAGTCCAATATGGCCGGTTACCGCGCTGCATTCGTCGCCGGCGATGCAGCGATGATTGCCGCATTGATCAACTTGCGCTCGCACACCGGCATGGTAGTCCCCGGGCCAGTCCAGGCTGCCATGGCTGCTGCACTGACCGATGATGAGCATGTGGTCGAACAGAAATCCCGCTACCGTAACCGCCGACAACGCCTCCTGGATGCCCTGGTCTCAGCGGGGCTGACGGTAGATGATTCAGCCGCGGGACTGTACCTGTGGGTACGTGACCCAAAAATTACTGAACCTACCGCGGAAGATTCCTGGGAACTGGTATCACGTTTTGCCCAGCTCGGTATTTTGGTCGGGCCAGGCGTGTTCTATTCGGCCGCTGGGAATGGGTACATACGTGTGTCCATGACCGCCAAGGATGAAGCAGTCGATCAGGCCGTGTCCCGATTGCGCACGGGCCTATAAATTACAGCGTTTGGCCATAATGTTCCAAGCATCACTAAACTTGATAAATTTGTACGGCAGAGACATAACCAACAGTGCCACCGATCCTGTGGCCGAGGTGCAAGCATCATCTTGCACAGACAAGAGGGAAAGCATGACTGAGAAACACGACGGTAAGTTGGCGCTAGGCGACATTAACGTAGACCTTCCACGTGTTGAGGCGACGGTCGGTAACGACGGTCTCGGCATCGGTTCAGTTCTGCGTGACACCCAAACCGTCACCTACGACCCCGGTTTCATGAACACCGCCAATGCGCGTTCGGCAATCACCTACATCGACGGTGAAGCGGGCATACTGCGCTACCGGGGTTACCCCATCGAAGATCTGGCAAAGAACTCTTCCTTCTTGGAAGTTGCCTACTTGCTTATCTATGGTGAACTCCCCACGGGCGACCAGCTGACCGAATGGGACGAGAACATTCGCGATCACACCATGCTGCACGAAGACATCAAAGACTTTTTCAATGGTTTTCCTCGCAACGCCCACCCAATGGCCGTGCTGTCTTCTGCCGTCTCTGCGCTGTCGACCTTCTATGCAGATTCTCTGGACCCATTCGACGAGGAACAAGTCCACATCTCCACCATTCGTCTCATGTCCAAGGTGCCAGTCCTGGCCGCCTACGCGTATAAGAAGTCGATCGGCCAGCCACTGCTGTATCCGGACAATTCGCTAAACCTGACGGAGAACTTCCTACGCCTCACCTTCGGTGTACCAACTGAAGCATATGAACTCGACCAGGATGTGGTCGATGCCCTCGATATGCTGTTGATTTTGCACGCCGACCACGAGCAAAACTGCTCCACCTCGACGGTACGTTTGGTTGGCTCATCACATGCGAACATTTTCGGATCGATCTCAGCGGGGATCAATGCACTCTTCGGGCCGCTTCATGGTGGCGCGAACGAAGCCGTGCTGAACATGCTGGACGAAATCAGAGACGAAGGTACGTCCCCGGAAGATTTCATGGAAAAGGTCAAAAACAAAGAATCGGGCGTTCGCCTGATGGGCTTTGGCCACCGCGTGTACAAGAACTACGACCCACGCGCACGCATTGTCAAAGGTACCGCTGAGAAGATTCTCAACAAGCTGGGGGCCGGTGACGAACGACTCGAGATCGCCATGCGTCTCGAAGAAAAAGCCCTGAACGACGACTACTTTGTTGAGCGCAAACTGTATCCAAACGTCGACTTTTACACCGGACTAATTTACAGTGCGATGGGCTTCCCACCGCGCATGTTCACTCCACTGTTTGCACTCGGGCGTCTACCGGGCTGGGTCGCACAGTACCGCGAAATGATTGACGACAAAGAAACGCGTATCGGGCGCCCACGCCAGGTATATGTTGGCCAGGACCTGCGCCGCTACTAAGTAACGGCGCATTGAAGATCTGCGAAAGCTCCGCACTACTGTGTGGAGCTTTCGCATTTGGGGAATTCGTTAGTTTGGACAGTACTGCGTCGACAAGTCGTCTTCGGCACTGAGTTGGGGCACATAGTCGGTGTACTCATCCCATTGGCCAAAAATGTCCTCGGGGACGCCATCGGCCACGAGCTCAGCGAACGCCTCGCCAACGACCTCACACTGAGCGGGTGTCGTGCCGATCCAGTACTGTGTTGGCTCCACCAACGCTTCGGAAACATCAGCGTCGTCATCTTCGGCGAGTTGGGACCATGGCAGGAGCTCATAGCTACCTGAATACGATGGATCGGCAAGCACCCCGACGAGTTGCAGATCATCTGCGGCAATCGCGTCATAGCGACCCGAACGTATACCGGTCTCGCATTCTGCCACCGTTTGTTGGGTCTGTGTTTCACCCACTGGTAGATCGAGGCCAGCACTCGCGGAACGCGCCACGACGCATACCGCAGCGTCTTCTAGATCGTCAAATGACGTGATACTTTCTGATGTCATCGCCTCGTTGGTCGCTTCCTCCTGATCAGAGGACTCCCCTCGGACCAGCAACGCTGGTTCGACTGTGGCATATGGCGCAACCCAGGCGATATCTTCTGTGAGGTCCGGTCCCGGGAATTGTCCGATCAAAAGATCCAACTCACCGTTTTCCAAGTGCTCAGTTGTCTGCTCAGGTGTGGTCGGCACCCATGCCACGTCATTGGGCTCGACAATTTCGCCAAGCTGCTCACCGAGCGCTACTGCAAGATCCGCCTCGGCTCCGCTCAGGCTCTCTGGATCGGTTCCCGAGATCAGGCCGGGGGAGGATAGCGAAACACCAATCGTGAGCGACTTTTGCTCACCGACAGTCGGCTCCACAGTTGGTTCCTCGGTGGTATTACAACCGCTGAGGATAAGGAGTGTGCTCAGCACAGCTGCCGACACGGGTATTGCACGAAGCTTCTGCATTCTGTTTTTGGCCACGATCAGACCTTAGTCGAAGTGGCCACACCGACGGAACATTGACGCAGCCTGGGCCGTGTTTGAAGCGGTCGTGTGATCATGATGGCGCGTACCGGATGGCTCCGACAAGCACGGTCGCAGTCTTCGTGAGACAATAGAGGTATGGGCGATGCAATATTGACGATAGAAATTCTTGTACTTGGTGTTTTGGTCATAGCTTTCTTAGCCATCGTGATAGTTCGTGGTGATCAAGGTTTGGTCAAACCACTCGCCGAGCCACTACCATCTCTACCACCCGTCGTGCTTCCCGAAGCCCGGGAGGTTGCCGCGGCAGATATTCAAGACATCCGTTTTGGCGTCGGGCTGCGCGGATACCGCACCGACCAAGTCGATCAGGTGCTGGAACGACTCACATCTGCTTTAGAAGACCGGGATCAACAGATTGATGCCTTGCGTGAGCAGGCAGAACAACACAAGCAACACTCAGCAGAGTAGCTGTAGTGGCGTGTCGCCGTTCGCGTTGCGATGAAGAAACCTCAGGAAAGGAACAATTATGGCTGCAATGAAGCCCCGTACCGGTGATGGTCCAATGGAGGTAGTACGTGAGCCGAGAAAACTCGTTATGCGTATCCCAACCGATGGTGGAGGCCGACTCGTCGTTGAACTTAACGACGACGAAGCACAAGCGCTCAAAGATGCCTTATCAGGTGTCGTTAAAGGCAACTAACACCGGCGCACCGTGCTAGACCTTCGTGGCTAACAGCAGTCCGGTGCCGGTTGGCACCATCGTTGAGGTGCTCCAGACTTTCGTGTTGTCGCGCAGTTCATTGCCGACATCGCGCAGCATGACGGTCGAAGCATCCCGCACGGCTGGACGAGGTACTCGGTCATGATCTAACGCATCGTGCAGCACAAGCATGCCACCGGAGCGGAGCAGGCGTGCTGATTCGGTTACGTGGTATTCGAGAAGCAATGGGTCAGCATCAACAAATACAAGATCATAGGCGTTTGCTGAAAGCTTGGGCAGCACCGTTCGTCCGCGTCCAGCAATTAACCGGGTAGTAGAGCTCGGGTAGCCCTCAGCTCCGAAGACTTCGCGGGCGGCACGCTGAGCTTCCGCGTCCGGGTCGAGGGTCGTCAACACCGCACCTTCCGGGGCGCCACGCATGAGCGCGAGACCGGATACACCGGCACCGCTACCGAGCTCGACCATGGTTTGTGGGCGCGTCGCAGCCGCCAAAAATGTAAGTAATGATGCCGTGCCTTCAGACACCGGGGTAATACCCAGTTCTGCCGAACGATCACGCGCCATCAACACAATTTCGTCTTCGATCGGGCGTGCTTCAGCAAAGGCCCAGCTAGCGTGCTTGCCGGTCTGTTGTGGGCTCAGCGCCTTCATAAAACTGTCTACTCCCGTGAATCGTTGTCCTGTGCACCATATATGCTCACTTCATTGTAGAGGTAGCTGGCTTGCATCGCGTGTTCATGCGAAACAACCATCGATATTTCAGAATATTCTCAGAATCATTTGCCACAATGAATGCAGTCCAGTTTTGAAAGAGATGTTTAATCGACCATGGAAGCAAGGATCTATTGATGAGTGGAAGTTCTTCAGGCTTCTCTTTTCATCCACGCTCCAAGTTCGACGCGTTTTTAGAAGGTGAACTGTCTGCATCTGCAGACAGCAAAGTGCGTGCACACTTGGCAGTGTGCTCACGTTGTGCGGAGGAAGTCGAACAGCGTTCTTCAGCCCTTTCCGTCACCCAGCAACTTGACCGGATCTCTCGCGAGCATCCAGTACCGGCCTCTTATGCAACGACTACTCCCGTGATGGAACCATCAGGCGTTGCAGGCTGGAAATTCCTTGTCGGGGCCAGTGTTGTTGGACTGGTAGTCGTGGGCATCGTGGTCAGTCTCTGGGTTTTAGGCGGCGACCAACGCACCCAAGAATCCGCCGGTACGTCCGCCCAGGAGCTCATCCCCGAAGATGTCGAAATCGTGGGGGCTGACCCGCAGGATTTGAGCCAGCCACCCCCCAGTGATGATTCCACGGAAATCCCCACCGATTTTGGCGCGGCCAGCGCACAATTGTCGTATAACAGTGCCCCGCTGGGTATCGATGGGACGCCCATCCATCTCAATTCGGTGAGCGAACTGCGACAGGCAGGCTGGACTATCCCACAATTTCATGCGCTCGGGATGGCCTTCGAATCGGCCGTAGTCGATGAACAACAGGGACAAGTGTATGTCATGTCGGTATTCAACGCGTCATCGGCAAATGCCGACGATCAAACAGTGGTGCGTGAATGCCGCGTCGAACATGATGACGGTTCAGTGACCGCCTGTAGCAGGCTGGATTTTACTGATTCGGCGGCCAACGAGGTGTCGCTGCCCGTTGCCGAAGATGTATGGCTCTACACTTACCCCGATGGTTCTTGGACCGCCTACATGGCGACAAACAAATCGCAATATCGCGTGGATTCGACCTCAGAAGCCGACTACGCCGACGGTATCATGTCCACTTTGTATGTCGAGGAGAAGTCCCGGCTGAGTTCTGGTAGCTCGAACATGCCCTGAAGGCATCAGCCAACGCTTTGAGCGTGGCGTCGATAAGCTGCTGGGCCGGTAAGCCTCCTCAAAAACCATTCATTCGAACACTTTCGGGTAAGCTGTAGCCAGTATGAACATCTTCGGTATTAATGGTGGCGAGCTCATTGTTCTCATCGTGCTTGCTCTGATGCTGTTGGGACCAGAAAAGATCCCACAATACCTTCGCACCCTGCGTGAATGGATCCATAAGGCACGTGTATTTGCCGAGGGCGCCAAGGAACAATTCAGGGAAGAAACCGGTACTGACTTTGATGATGTCGACTGGAAAAAATATGATCCTCGGCAATATGATCCACGACGAGTCATCCGGGAAGCACTCGCCGAACCCATTGATGAACTTGAAACGTCGTTCACCGACGCCAAAAATGCCGCTCAAGATGCAGCAGATACTGCCCTCTCGAAACCAGTAGACCGCCCGGCACTGACACAAGCGGAAATCGTCGCGGCCGCAGTCCCCATAGATCAACTCGAACAACAATCACAATTCCCAGACCCGGGACGACCACAACCCGAGTTGGAGCGTCCAATCGACCAGGTGGACATCACTCCTGACATAGTGCCCGATGATCAGGGAGCCTGCGAGGAAGCGCCGGACCAAGCAACTGTTGAACCGGTGGAGCTTCCCACACCGTTCGATGCAGAAGCTACTTAGGCGAAACCGGCAACTTCCGGCCGGCTAAACCACGACGAGCACTTGCGAGGGTAGCGACAATCTCACGCAGCACGCTGCCAGCAGCAGACGTCGGTGATGTAACGACTGATGGCGTGCCATGTTCACTGTCGGTGCGCAGCACGGGATCCAACGGGATGGAACCCAACAGCGGAACGTCTTGGTCTAAGACGTCCGTGAGGCGTTCGCTGACCGCTTGCCCGCCACCTGAACCAAAGACTTCGATGACCGTGCCGTCGGGCATTTGCATCGGTCCCATATTCTCAATGACCCCCGAAACAGGCTGGCTGGTTTGGGTCGAAAGTTGACCTGCACGAGCCGCTACTTGGGCAGCTGTATGTTCTGGTGTGGTGATGACTAACAGTTCGGCGTTGGGCAACAACTGCGCTGTAGAAATCGCGATGTCACCGGTACCCGGCGGCAAATCAATGAGCAGCACATCTACATCACCCCAGTACACATCTGTGACGAACTGCTCAAGAGCACGGTGCAGCATTGGACCCCGCCACGCGACAGGTTGGTCCGCATCTAAGAACATTCCGATCGACATGACTTTCACCCCGTAGGCGATAGGGGGCATGATCATATCTTCGACCTTGGTGGGCTTGGCTGTGATACCAAGTAGCCCGGGGATAGAGAAACCATGAATATCAGCATCAATGAGACCCACTGATAGCCCCCGATCAGCGAGGCCAACCGCGAGATTTGCGGTGATCGTGGATTTGCCGACACCACCCTTGCCGGATGCCACCGCATAAATTTTCGTCAAAGACTCTTTGCCAAAGGGGTTTTTCGGGCGCGAAGCGGTGAGGTTGTCCTGAAGCGCGACGCGCTGTTCGGCAGTCATCGATGTCAAATGCACTGCGATCTGACCCTCAGCGACTGGAGCCAAGGCGTTTTGTACATCGGTATGAATGGTGTCTTGCATCGGACACCCGGCGATGGTGAGGCGAATGGTCACGGTGACACCGTCGTCCCCATCAAATTCAACTGCCGAAACCATACCCAGTGTCGTGATGGGTTGGCGGATCTCGGGATCGATGACTTGAGCTAAAGCGCGCCAAGCGGAGTGTTGTTGAGGCGTTGCCGGTGCAACATCCGGGGCCAGTACACCGGAGGGGTATAGGTCGATGCTGTTCATGATGGGTCTACGATTCTCCTTGCTCACAGCTCAAAGTGGCCGGTGTGGTGGAAACTGTGTCTCTAAGGGTAGAAAATGGGACTATGAGTATGATTGGTCCTGGAGCGCAAATCGGTTCGCCACTGCCACAAGGGCAGTTGGTCGGCAACTATCGTTCGTATGAGTCCGCGATGTCAGCGGTCGATCGAGCAGTAGACGCTGGTGTCGATCCGCGGTTTCTATCTATCGTAGGACGTGATCTCCGTTCGGTCTATCGGTTGCGTCACCGGCCAAGTTACGCTGCCGTGGCAGGCCGCGGCGCGCTGCAGGGCGCATTCTTTGGTCTGTTCATCGGACTGCTCATCAGTATGATGTCGGGTGGCCAGGATATGTTCATGACCTTGGGTTCGACCGTTGCCATGGGTGCGGTCATCTGGGTGCTGTTCGGTGTGATCGGTGAGGTCATGCGCCGCAAACAGATGAAGTACGCGATGATCCCGTCAATGTCTGCGGTCAGCTTCGATCTGGTCGTTGATAATGCTGTAGCGGACCAGGTGACCTCGGTACTGGGTCCTCAACCACAGGGACAGCCCAGCCCAAACGTTTCCGCGCCAGTACCTCCAGCGACCTCATCTGAACAAGACGCTGAGAATGCTGAGCCTGAGTCCGCTCGGGGTATTCCGGATCTCCCAGACGGTCGTCCACAGTTTGGCGTCCGTGTCGATGAGGGATCCGAAGACACTGCCCCTGCTCGCGATGCGGACTCAGACAGCTCAACGTCGCGTTAGGCCTCCCAGAGTCTTGCCATCCAGGACTCAACGTCTGCCACCGTTCGCGGCAGATGAGCAGATAGTGACTCCGCGCCGTCTTTGGTGACGAGGATGTCATCTTCAATACGGACGCCGGTGCCACGGTAGGCTTCGGGGACCGCGAGATCCTCGTTCTTGAAATACAGGCCCGGCTCAATGGTGAAGACCATGCCCTCACGTAGCGGTGCATCCATATACATGTCACGGCGGGCCTGAGCACAATCGTGGACATCCAAGCCAAGATGATGCGACGTACCGTGTGGCATCCAGCGACGATGATGCTGACCTTGCGGTGACAGGGCTTCCTCCACCGAAACCGGCAAAATCTCCCAGTCAGCTAGATGTTGAGCCAAAACTTTCATGGCCGTGTGGTGAATGTCGCGGAATATGACGCCTGGTTTGGCAGCAGCCAGTGCAGCATCAGCGGCCTCCAGCACAGCGTTGTAGATCTTCGCCTGGGTTTGCGTGAATTTCCCGTTGACCGGAAGCGTTCGGGTGATGTCTGCGGTGTACAACGACTCAGCTTCCACACCGGCATCGACCAACAACAGTTCACCGTCGCTGACCGGCCCCGTATTGCGAATCCAATGTAGGACGGTCGCGTTGTTGCCAGCCGCGGCAATCGTATCGTAGCCCAGATCGTTGCCTTCCAACCGGGCGCGAGCAAAGAACGTCGTTTCGATGACGCGTTCACCACGGGTATGTGCCCTCGCGGTTGGGATAGCCCGAACAATGTCTTCGAAACCACGAATGGTGGACTCTACCGAGTCGCGCAGTTGTGTGATCTCGTAGTCATCTTTAATCAAACGCATTTCCGATAAGAATTCGGCCAGCTCGCCGTCGAGGGCATCGGAGCGTTCCAGATCGACACCGGTGTTTATACGCGAGGTGTCAACCAGCGCGTCCATGTTTTGATCGGTTTCGCGTACGAGACGAATACGCGTGCCACCGATTTCCACCACACCGGCATCGACGGTCACGGCGTATTCCAACTCCGCGAGATCTTTTGTGGGGATCCCGGTGCGCTGGTGAAGTTCTTTGAGCGTCGGCAGTGGGCCAACCCAAAATTCGCCGGTTTTGGTATTGGAATAGAACTCCTCAGAATCGCGCCCAGCCAGCGGACGGAAAAACAGGGTCGCTTCGTGATTGCTGCCATCGTCACCGGCGCCTTGATCGACAGGCTGCATGACCAGCACCGCTTCGGGCTCATGATCAACGCCCAGGCCGGTGAGATGCGCGAATGCAGAGTGCGGACGGAAGCGATAGTCAGTGTCGTTTGAACGAACCTTGGGTGCGCCAGCGGGGATGACCAAACGATCTGTTGGGTATTGGCGAGACAGTGTCACCCGTCGTTGCGCAGCGTATGCGGCTGACGTATCTGGCTGATGGTCCATGGCATCGGCCGCTTGCCAATGCGACCCCATAAACGCTTTGAAAGCATCGGAGGTTGGTCGGTGCGACCGGTTTTCTACGCGTTCTTCCAGTGGCTGCTCAGCGGCAGGATCCTGTGTGGCATCAGATGGTTGAGTCATACTCATATCTTCCCACGATTGCCACGGCAGTCTATGAGCACACCCAAAATTCGCGGCAAGCTTGGCCGAGTTATGCACGAGCTACACCGTGACCGGTGAGCTAACCTGCCGGAAATACCATCGGGCTAGTAGAATCCACATTTATGGCCTTCGACATGCATACTCATTCGGATTATTCGGATGGCACGACATCGCCAGCGGACGTTGTTGAGGCTGCAGCGCGTGCCGGACTTCCGGGTCTGGCCATCACAGACCATGACACGACGGCCGGCTGGGACCCAGCCGAACACGCGGCGTCACACCACGGCATTGCGCTGATCCGCGGTATGGAACTCTCGACGGTTTCGGATGAGGGTGTGGCCGTTCACGTGCTGTCGTATTTACATGACCCGACGAATGTGACGCTGCTAGCCGAGCTGGCGAAGTCGCGGAACGCACGGTTTAAGCGGGCCAAACGCATGACTGAGCTGCTCGCCAGAGATTTTCCTATTACCTGGGAGCTGGTCAAACAACAGACGACCGTTGAAGCCACCATCGGGCGCCCACATTTGGCCGATGCTTTGGTTCAGGTTGGTGCTGTGCCGAACCGGTCTGCGGCGTTTGACTCCATTTTGCGTGGCGGCTCGAAATACTATGTACCCCATTATGCACCCGATCCGGTCCAGGGGGTTGAACTGATCCGAGCTGCCGGTGGGGTACCGGTCTTCGCTCATCCGACCGCCAGCGTTCGCGGCCGGGTGGTCAAGGAACGGCTATTTTACGACATGTTGGATGCCGGGTTAGCGGGTCTGGAAGTGTATCACCGGGATAATAATGAGCGCGGCAAGCAGTGGCTTCTAGAGTTTGCTGCCGAACACAATTTGCTGGTCACGGGGTCTTCGGATTATCACGGTACTGGAAAACCCAATACATTAGGCGAAAACGTCACGTCCCGAGCCACGGTCGAGGCCATTGAGGCGCAAGCAACCTCGGGCTTCAAGGTGCTGTGGAATGGTCGCTAATCACTGATGAACTCGGCTTCGGGAAACCGACTGGTCATGATCTCAATGGCTTGCGGGTTCTGGTCCACCAACACATATTTTCGGCCCAGTTGCTCGGCTGCGGCCCCGAGGGTACCCGAGCCCGCAAAGAAATCGAGGACCCAATCGTCGGGGCGCGAAGACGCAGCAACCATACGGCGTACCAGACCAACGGGCTTTTGCGTTGGGTAACCGGTCTTTTCTTTCCCAGTTGGTGAGACGATGGTGTGCCACCAGACATCGGTGGGCAGCTTGCCCCGGGCACGTTTTTCGGCCGTTACTAATCCGGGAGCCATATACGGTTCCCGGTCGACTTCTTCAGTATCAAACCAGTAGTTTTTGGGGTCCTTGACGTAGACCAGAATGGTGTCGTGTTTAGCAGGCCATTTCCGTTTCGAACGGCCACCGTAGTCGTATGCCCAGATGATCTCATTGAGAAAATGGTCCCGACCGAAAATCATGTCCAGCATGACTTTGGCGTAGTGGACTTCGCGGTAGTCCAGATGTAAATATAGGGTGCCATCGTCGGCGAGTATGCGCCAGGCGTGCTCGAGCCGGGGCTCGAGGAAATCCCAGTAGTTAGTGAACGCATCATCATATGAAGCGAGGGCGCCACGTAGGGTTTCGTAGGAATGCCCGCCGAAACCCACTCGGTCCCCTTCACCATCGGCCACGCGCACCGCGGTCATAGCAGAGCGCGCTTGTGTTCTGCCGGTGTTGAAGGGTGGATCAACATAAATCATGGTGACAGAAGCATCCGGTACCGATTCCAAAAGTTGCAGATTATCGGTCCGGATGATCTTATTGGCACCCGAAAAGATCGAGGTCATAGGTTAGTTTTTCGACTCGCCCTGGTTATCACGCTGGACTACCTGGCCATTACGGCGGCGGGTACGACTGCGCTGACGACGTTGACTATGACCAGATGACTGTTTATCATCGCTGGTGGACTTGTCGGAGTTCTTTGAACGGGTCCGTTGGCATTGACGGTTTTGACCACCACGTCCACCACGGCCGCCTCGGCCGCCTCGGGAACGGCCGCCACGTGGGCCGCCCCGACGTTGGCTATCTGGGCCACCGAGTTCCTCTTGCTTCTCGGCATCGAGGCCTTCACGGGTGCGGTTCGTCTTGGGCAGTCTGCCCTTGGTACCTTCTGGAATATCAAGATCTTCATACAGGTGTGGCGAAGCCGAGTAGGTTTCGACCGGAACGACCTGTTCAATTTCTAACGCTTGGGCAATGAGCTTCCAACGTGCGACATCCTCCCAATCGACCAGTGTCACGGCGATGCCCTTGAGCCCGGCACGACCCGTGCGTCCCACACGGTGCAGGTAGGTTTTTTCATCCTCTGGTGCCTGGAAGTTGAAGACGTGTGTCACTGCTTCAACATCGATACCGCGTGCCGCAACGTCCGTCGCGACCAGGACATCGATTTTACCGTTGCGAAACGCGCGGAGCGCTTGCTCCCGTGCGCCCTGGCCAAGATCGCCGTGCAGTGCGCCAGCGGCAAAGCCACGACGTTCGAGCTCTTCGGCCACGCGCGCGGCGGTCCGTTTGGTACGAGTAAAGATAATCGTGAGTCCGCGGTCGCGCGCTTGCAGGGCACGGGCTAACAGTTCATCTTTATCCATGTGGTGCGCGCGGTAGACCAACTGGCGTATATCGCCTTTGACGAGGGACTCATCTGCTGGATCCGCGGCGCTGATGTGTGTTGGCTGGACCATATAGCGTCGCGCCATGGTGATGACGGCCCCGGGCATGGTTGCCGAGAACAACATCGTCTGGCGTTTTTCAGGCAGGGCCTGCAACAGCGTCTCAACGTCGGGGAGGAACCCGAGGTCAAGCATCTCATCGGCTTCATCAAGCACAACGGTTTCTACCTGTTTGAGACTCAGATGACGTTGCTTCATCAGGTCGATGAGACGGCCTGGCGTACCAACCACAACATCGACGCCTCGTTTGAGGTCGTCGATCTGTGGTTCGTATGCTCGTCCACCGTAAATTGAACCAATGCGAAGCGATAGTTTGCCGGCCGCGACTTCCAGGTCCTTGGAGACTTGGACCGCTAGTTCACGGGTTGGTGCGACGATGAGGGCTTGTGGCGCGCCGGGTTGTGTCAACTCGTCATAGCCCTTGTCGTCCGGTCCTATAACGTGTTGCAGTACGGGAAGACCAAAACCGAGCGTTTTACCGGTGCCGGTTTTCGCTTGGCCGATGATGTCGTGGCCATCGAGTGCGATGGGTAGCGTCATGGACTGAATGGGAAACGGTTCGTGGATTCCTTGATCGGCGAGAGCCTCAACAATGTTGGAGCTCAAGCCGAAGTCTGCAAACGTTTCTTCAGCTGGTGTTGTCACTATCGAATAATTCCTTAAAATCGGTTTTCAGCACAGTGTGGTGCTAGGGGAGCCGATCGTGGATTAATCAGAAAAGTAACAGATACGCATTCACGTACGACCGGTCATCCGGGGTGCAAGGAGATCCAAAACATATGGACCAGTTCGCCAGTCTACCTGGTGGAAGGGATGAGTGCTTGGTTAGCCAGCAACGAAGCCTACACGGCGTGCGCTCGCGTCGCCAATCTCCACATAACCAAGGACGCCGGCTGGCACAAGAACGGTGCCACCTTTGTTATCGGTCAGTTCCAGGTTGGCGTTGTCATTAACCGCTGCACGGACCTTTTCAACGACGTCATCTTTGGACATATCGGTCTCAAATGAGATTTCGCGGCTGACGTTCTGAATGCCAATACGGATTTCCACGGTTCTAGTCCTCCTATAAAAAGAATGGGTGCTTTTGTACCGGTAATCAGCTTAGAACAGTTTGGCAGTTGGGTGGGTCACGCAAGCCGTCACTAAGCTGTTGGATTATTGGAAAGATCGAATCCGATCGCCCCGTGAGCGACGAAACGATGCGTGTGGGCGACTGCCGTATCCAACGGAATCGGCTGGTCTGTGGCATGAGTACCGGCGTGTTGTTCGGCCCAGCGGCAGGCCAGTTGAATAGCGGCAAAGGCTATTCCGCTGGTGATAAAGCGTGCACTGGCCGGGTCGAGGATGGAATGATCGAGCAGATATGGTGAGATGAAGTCGACAAGTTCGTTGAGAAAACGTTCTTTCCGAACTTCGAGTTCTGCTGGATTTTCCATCGACGAATCTAAGATGAGCCGGTAGAGGCCACGCGGTTCGGACGTGAATTCAAATAACCCATACACAGCCTGATAGGCGGTTTCTTCATCGGCTGTATCAGATTGCGGGTCGACCGATGCCATGCGCGTGGAAATGCGGTCACGCAACGTATTTAACTGGTCGTCGATCAACGTGAAGTATAAGTCACGCTTATTTTCAAAGTGCTGATACAACACCGGCTTCGAAACGAAGGCTTGACGGGCAATTTCATCCATCGTGGTTTGTGCAAAACCGTGAGCTGCGAAGACATCCTTGGCGACGTCGATGAGCTGGGCGCGACGTTGTTCGCGCGGTAACCGAGTTGATGACGTCTCAAGTTTCGACATGCAGCACTCCGTTCTGAGCAGTTTGGTCACACCATACTACGCTGGGCTTCAAGCGCTGCGGCGTGTGGCCGTGGTGCTGTTGAGCTGCTGTTGTCCGGTCGCTTCAGTCAAGTCGAAACCAAAGACTGTTTCCAGTGCTGCCTCGTACTCGTCGAGCGTGCCATTGGCTGCAGCTTGGCGGGCTCGAACGGTAGGCTCGTGCAGCATCTGCCGTACCATGCGACGCATGGCAAACCGCACTTCTTCTGCAGCAGCGGTGCAACCGTGACGATCTTGTACGCGCGCCATCTCTTCTTCAAGCACTGCCATCGTGTGGCTTCGCAACGTGACGATCGCGTCGGAGGCGCTGCGTTCTCGTGTCACGGTGAGATAATCGTCAACGGCTGTATCAACCAATTGTTGTGCCTGGGTGATGGAGGCTTGTTGTTCGGTCGGGGCCGCCATCTTCACGGACTCTAACGTGATGAGATCCACGGCGGGCAGATCGCCAATTGCTGGATCGAAGTCGTGCGTCAACGCCAAGTCTAAGACTGTCAGGCGACGGGATGTCCCTTCGCGCAGTTGCTGTAACTGCTGCGCGGTCACGCTGCGTTCCCCGCCGGAGACACCAATGAGGACATCGGCTTCTGCAAAAGCGCCTTCCACCTCTGCACCGCCTAGGGCCATGGCCCAATTACCGCGATCTGCTACGAACTGTTGGGCACGACCGGATGAGGAATGTACGGCCACGTTTTTGGCACCGAGAGCCTGCAACTGTGCCAGGGTGGTTCCCGCGTATGCCCCGGTACCAACCAATAAAATATTTGCATCTTCCCAGAATCGTTGAGCGCCAACGATCGAGGTACCAGCGCGTAACTCAGTGGCGAGTTCTAATGCAACGGAGACAATCGAGCGACCGGTTGACCCGAGAGCCGTTTGTGCGCCGATGTCTTTGGCTGTCCGCGTGGCCGTTTCGAAAAGTTTGGTTAGTGAGCCTGTGGTGTGTCCCGCGTCGCGAGCATCAGCGAGCGCCCGACGGACTTGCCCGGCAATTTCACGTTCGCCCACGACTGCGGATTTTAAACCCGAGCCGACTTCGAAAAGGTGTCGTACCGCAGCGTCATGGCGGTAGAGCCGAAATGCGGAGGCGACCTCATCATAGGAGACCTCGGCACGCTCGGCAATAGAACGCAGAATGTCTTCAGCTGCCCGTTCAATATCGTCGGTCCTAGCCTCGGCATAGAGCTCGAGACGGTTACACGTCGATAGGATTACGACACCAGAGACCGTGTCGTTTGAGAGCGTTTCAGAGACCTCTGAGGCGCCGCTTGCAAGTTGCGCCACCGTTTCGAGGTCTAACCAGGTGTGCGCTGCGACTAATGAAAACATCACCACAATGGCTCCCATCGTACGAAATTTGTTAGTCGGGTCAAAATGCATCCTGGGGGTTTCGCTCACGGGGGTGCCGTGCTCGCATTCAGGAAACGTGCAGGAATTCTCGAGCGGATGCTGGAATAATGGGCTGGCATGAACCAAGCGTTTTCTCATACTGCGGCGCTGCCGACGACTCATCCACTCATGCTCCAGGACGCGGAAAAGTCTACTGCCGCCTCCGCTGTCATCAAAGGGTATCGAGGGCAGGTGGGGGATCGTCGACCAGTGTGGTTTATGCGTCAGGCGGGTCGTTCGCTGCCGGAATATCGAAAATTGCGCGAAGGAACGACCATGCTGGAGTCGTGCTTGATTCCAGAAATGGCTTCAGAAATCACACTGCAGCCCGTGCGTCGACATGATGTCGATGCCGCAATCTTTTTCTCAGATATCGTCATTCCGCTGAAATTGGCCGGTATCGGAGTAGAAATCAAGCCGGGTGTCGGACCGGTCTTAGATACTCCTATTCGAAGTGCCGCTGACATCGCCAAACTTCCCGAACTCACTGACGATATGTTCGAGCCCATCTCCGATGCGGTGAAGCTCACAGTCGCTGAACTTGGTTCGCGCCCGTTGATTGGCTTTGCCGGTGCACCATATACGGTTGCCGCGTACATGGTCGAGGGTCGTCCATCGCGTGACCATCTCGGCCCACGCACGATGATGCATCAGGACCCCGAGTCCTGGGACCGACTCATGACCTGGACTGCAGAGGCCTCCGGGCGGTTCTTGCGGGCACAAATCCTGGCGGGGGCCTCGGCCGGACAGCTATTCGACTCGTGGGCGGGTTCGCTGTCGCGGACCAACTATCAGCACAAGGTGATGCCGTATTCTCAACAGGCGCTCGAACACGTGGCTGACTTGACCGGCGAACAGGGCATCCCGCTGGTGCATTTTGGCACCGGCACGGGGGAAATTCTGGATTTGATGCGTGACGCCGGTGCGTCCGTGGTGGGTGTGGACTATCGCATGCGACTGGATGAAGTGAACCGCCGACTGGGCAACACACCCGGGCCAGATGGCCGAACCAATGTGGTGCTGCAAGGCAACATTGACCCAGCACTGTTGGATGCCGATTGGGACGTCTTGGAAGCCCACGTTCGTGACGTCATTGCCCAAGGCGCAGACGCACCCGGCCACATGCTGAATTTGGGGCACGGCGTGCCGCCGACCACGGATCCAACCGTATTGACCAGACTCGTGGAGCTCATCCACTCCATCGACTATTAAATGTCACACGTCGTCGTTGTTGGTGCCGGGATAGGCGGGTTGACCGCGGCCTATTTCGCGATCAAAGCTGGCCACTCGGTGACCGTATTGGAAGCATCCTCCAGAGTCGGTGGTGCTGTGCAATTCCAGGTCGTCGAGACGTCTGAAGGTCCGCTGGGTGCCGACGTAGGGGCCGAGGCCTATGCGTCGCGCTCGAGACTGGTCGAGGAACTCATGAAAGACCTCGGCCTCGCCAACCGGCTCGTGTCTCCGAATCCCGCCGGTTCTTGGCTGTATCTGCCAGAAATCGGTGCGGTACCGGCACCGAAACTGGGCATGTGGGGGATACCGGGTGACCCGCACGCTGCAGAAGTCGTGGCCGCACTGGGGCCGGAGGCTGCCGCACGCGCGGCACAAGAACTCGACTTGCCCATGGATACGTGGGCGAAACGTCGTGCCGCTGGTGAATCCATCACCGTTGGAGAGCTAGTGGCAGATCGGTTCGGCCCTACCGTGCTTGAACGGCTTGTGGCTCCGGTGGTTTCTGGGGTCCATTCTGCTGACCCGTATGGCATCGATATTGATACGATCGCCCCGGGGTTAATTGAGAAATCCATCGAGTACGGCTCGGTCGCCAAGGCCATTGCCGCTCTGCGCGCTGCAGCACCACCGGGTGCCGCGGTCAAATCGCTGCGCGGTGGCATGCAGAAACTTGTGGACGCGTTAACAGCCTATGTACAAACCCACGGTCAACTGCGATTGCGCTCCAACGTCGTGGCACTCGACGCACGGGCACGCACGGTGCACGTGGAATACGGCGATCTCGTCCAGGCAGACCACATCGTTCTCGCCCTCGATGCCCCGACCGCACACGACGTGGTGTCCACCATCACGCCATTCGAACGCCCAGCGCTGCTGGAACGTCCCGACTATGGCGCTGGTGTTGGACTGGTGATGCTCGCACTCGATAGCCCCGCCTTAGACGCGCACCCGCGAGGTACCGGCATGCTGGTCTCGCCGTCCGTTACCGACGTCGTTGCCAAAGCTGCTACGCACGTCACCGCCAAATGGGGCTGGGCACGAGACGTCGTCACGAGATTGTCTCAGCATCGACACATCGTGCGACTCAGCTACGGAAGGATTACCGATCCCTCTGACGGGTCAGCGCCCGGATATGCCACACCTGAAGATGCGCTCAGCGATATAGCCTTCACCGATCTCGCGACGCTCTTTGACCTGCCCGAACAATACGTGCTGGACAACATTGTCGGTGCCGACGTTGCTCGCTGGCGCGACGCCATGCCATTGACCACACCGCAGAACGTGCAACGTATCGACGCGGTGCGTCAGGCCGTTGAACATTTTGATTGGTTGCACGTGACCGGAGCGTGGTTTGCGGGCACCGGTATTGCGGCCATCACCCAACACTCTTCAGCATTAAGTATTAATCGACTACAGTAATTTCTACAGCCTGTAGAAAACACAAGGAGCATCAGTGACTGAATCAACCAACGTGGTCCAAGGCGAAGAATCAGCGACGAGCTGGTTCACCACCTACACCGTTTTTGCCCGCAAAGAAGATGCACCGGAAAAGTCGGCAGACGACACTGCCCGCGATAGTGAGGAGTTCGGCGCACTTGTCGAGCAACTGCAGCAACAGGGCGTGACTGTGCGTGGTCTCTACGACGTCTCAGGAATGCGCGTCGAAGCCGACATCATGGTGTGGATGTGGTCTAAATCCCCAGAGGCGCTGCAGGATGCTATCCGCCAGGTACGTCGTTCGGGCCTGCTATCCGCTACGACGATGGCGTTTTCCGCCATGGGGGCCGATCGTATGGCCGAGTTCAACCCCGAGCACGTCCCCGCATTCACCGAGGGGCGAAAACCGCGCAAATGGTTGTGCTTCTACCCATTCGTGCGCTCTTACGACTGGTATACGCTCGATCCCAAGGAGCGCGCACGGCTGTTGCGCGGCCATGGTCAACTCGGCCAGGAATTCCCAGACGTATGGGCCAACACGGTCTCGGCCTTCGGTCTCAACGATTGGGAATGGCTGCTGGGGTTGGAATCGCCACGCCTGGATCTGCTGGTGGACATGATGCGTTCGCTGCGCAATAACGAGACCCGCCATTACGTTCGCGAAGAAGTGCCGTTCTACACCGGCCGGTACGTGGAAATTGACGAAGTTGCAGAGGTGTTGGCCTAATGGCCTACCGCATTGGAACTCGTGGCTCCGCATTAGCGACCACACAAACGCAGTGGGTGGTCGACGCGATGTCAACCGATCACACCGCGTTTGAACAAGTCATCATCACCACCCAAGGTGACGTGACCACCGGTTCGCTCGCGAATCTGGGGGGCACCGGCGTGTTCGCCACCGCCCTGCGCCAAGCCGTCATTGATGGCCAGGTGGACATGGCCGTGCACTCGCTCAAAGACTTACCCGCCAAGCAACCACCCGAACTGCGGATCGCTGCGATCCCAGAACGCGCCGATGTGCGCGATGCCCTGTGCGCTTCCAACGGTATGACGTTGGATACGCTGCCACCTGGCGCACGTATCGGCACCGGCTCGCCCCGACGCGTGGGCCAACTGTTGGCGCTACGTCCAGATCTTGAGCTGGTCGACATTCGCGGCAACGTGCACACCCGCCTGGCGCGTGTGGCCGGATACGAACACCACCACGACAACGCCCCGTCGGCCAAAGGCTCACCCAAAGGTGACCTCGACGCCGTCGTCTTAGCGTGTGCGGGGCTGGACCGGTTGAAGCTGCAATGGGCTATCACCGAGCGTATTGACCCGGTGCAAATGCTGCCCGCGCCGGGCCAAGGCTCTCTGGCAGTGGAGGTCTCCGCGCTGAAAGCCTTGGATGCGCCTCTGGCCACTGCCCTGGCGGATCATGAAGATCTTGGCGCACGCTTAGAAGCCAGCGCCGAGCGCGGCCTGCTAGAAACCCTGGAGGCAGGTTGTGCAGCACCGCTTGGAGGCCTTGCCAGGTATCACAATGGTCACTTGACGCTCGACGCGATTGTCACCGCCATGGATGGTTCCAGCACGATTCGTCGTGCCTCGAGTACCACCATCGATGTTGAAGCGATCACTGAGGCCACTTTGGAAGCTGCCTCGGCACTTGGTGTCGAAGTGGCCAATATGCTGATCGCTGATGGCGCCGACCTGCTACCTGCTGGACCTGCACGCGGCGCTCGATGAGAATCATTTTGACCCGTCAACCGGCTCAGGCCGGCCATATCGAGGCCGGTCTTGAGCATTCTGGGTATAGCATAGCGTTTTTGCCGCTCACCGATTTTCAGTTACCCGAAGATACCGGCGCGTTGGATGCGATGATCACCGGCCTGCATGCGGGCAGATGGGATCGCCTGCTGCTGACCAGTCCCAACACGATTCGGGCACTGGTGGCGCGTAGCTGGGATCCAGTGGCCACCGAAGCCCATACCGTCATCGGGGTGACTGGCCCCGGGACCGCACGAGTCCTCCACGATAGTGGTGCCACCATGACCCCCTGGATGCCAAACAATGATGCCTCCGCAGCAGGTATCCTCGCCCAATTTCCCACCGGCCCGGGCACAGTTGCTCTACCGCAAGGCGCCGCGGCCGGCGATGCGATGTGCACAGGACTTACTCAACGCGGTTGGGAAGTGACCCATGCGGTGGCCTATCACACCGTGGACTATCCAGCCCAACCAGATCGCGCCCTGCTCCCGGTTGAACAGGGCAGCTTGGAGACAGCGGATGTGCATAGCGACGACGTCATCGTGCTGACTGCTCCGAGCGCGGCACGGCGGTGGGCCGAAGTCGCCGTCCCGGTTCGGGCTGTCATCGCCATTGGCCACCCCACGCAACGTGCCGCCGACGAAAGCAATATTGCTCTTGCTGCGACCGCACCCTCACCGAATGCCACCGGACTTGCCGCCGTGCTCGAGGCACTCGACTAAATCCCCGAAAGGACACCATGTTCGCTCACCGCCCCCGTCGACTGCGCCAATCTGTGCCCATGCGCAAGCTGGTCGCTCAGAACCGACTAGCCCCGGCCGACCTGATTCTGCCGGTCTTTGTCAAAGAAGGTGCCACGCAACCCATCGATATTTCCTCGATGCCCGGGGTGCAACAGCACAGTATGGCCTCGCTGAAAACTGCAGCCCGCGATGCCGCAGAGGCAGGTGTGGGTGGCATCATGCTATTTGGTGTACCAGAAACACTGGATGCCCAAGGCTCTGCGGGGGTCGACCCGAATGGTATTTTGAACCTGGCCATTGCCGAAGTGGTGGCAGAAGTCGGCGACGATATGGTGGTCATGGCCGACACCTGCTTGGACGAATTTACTGACCACGGTCACTGCGGTGTGCTGGATGCGGAAGGCAATGTCGACAACGACGCCACCAATGCGATCTATGCCCAAATGGCCGTTGCCCAGGCAGCAGCCGGGGTGCATGTCGTGTCGCCATCCGGCATGATGGACGGCCAAGTTGCCGTCATCCGTGAAGCACTCGATGCTGCAGGCCACACCAACACCGCAATTCTGGCGTACTCGGCCAAGTACGCCTCGGCTTTTTATGGACCGTTCCGCGAAGCAGTGGACTCAGCACTGACTGGTGACCGCAAGACCTACCAGATGGACTCGGCCAACCGTACCGAAGCCATGTTCGAAACCGAACTCGACATCGAAGAGGGTGCCGACATGGTCATGGTCAAACCAGCCATGTCCTACCTCGATATTCTGCGCGACGTCGCCAATATGTCCACCGTGCCCGTGGCTGCTTACCAGATCTCTGGGGAATACGCGATGATCGAAGCTGCTGCGGCCAACGGGTGGATCGAACGCGAACCGGCCATGCTGGAATCGCTCACCGCCATCCGCCGTGCCGGCGCCCAGAACATTTTGACCTATTATGCTACTGAAGCTGCACGCCTACTCGCTTAGGAGACCTTTTTGACGACGAACCAACAAGCCTATGACGCCGCCCGCGCCATCATTCCCGGCGGGGTAAACTCACCGGTCCGCGGATTCGGTTCCGTTGGTGGCACCCCGGCCGCAATGGTCAAAGCCGCCGGGCCGTATCTGACCGACCTCGAAGACAACACCTACGTCGATCTGGTCGGCTCCTGGGGGCCCATGTTGCTGGGGCACAACCATCCTGCAGTCGTCGACGCTGTGCACAAAGCCGTCGACGCTGGGCTCTCGTTTGGTACCTCGACGCCGGGGGAGTCGCAGCTCGCCGAGCTGATCGCAGACATCATGCCGGTTGAGCGGGTCCGTTTTGTCTCAACCGGCACCGAAGCCACCATGACAGCCATCCGCTTGGCCCGTGGTGCCACCGGACGAAACCTCATCATCAAATTCGCCGGCTGCTACCACGGCCACTCCGATGGGCTGCTGGCCGCTGCAGGGTCTGGACTGGCAACCCACGCGCTGCCCGACTCGGCCGGAGTACCCGAAGCCATCACGAGCCAGACTCTGGTGCTGCCATACAACGATGAAGAGGCTGTCAAACAAGCCTTTGAGGCGTACCCGGACCAGATCGCTGGGATCATTACTGAATCGGCACCGGCCAATATGGGCGTCGTCCCGCCGAAACCCGGTTTCAACAGGTTTCTACGCGAAATCACCACCGCCAACGACGCCGTGTTCATCATGGACGAGGTGCTCACTGGCTTCCGCGCCACCAAGACCGGCGGCTGGGGTCTGGAACACGCCGACTGGGCGCCGGATCTGTTCACCTTCGGCAAGGTCATCGGTGGGGGACTGCCCGTCGCCTCGGTCGCAGGAACCGCTGCGGTCATGGACCAATTGGCACCGCTGGGCCCCGTGTACCAGGCCGGCACGTTGTCGGGGAACCCGATCGCGATGGCCGCAGGCTATGCGACCCTAACCAATGCCACCGATGACGCGTATGCAACCATCGCGCAGCGTTCTACTCAACTCCAGAGCATGGTCGCTGATGCACTGAAGGCAGAAGGCGTCAATCACTCGATCCAGAGTGCCGGTTCACTGTTCTCGATTGCCTTTGGAACCGCCGACCACGGTGTGACCAATTACGAGGATACGCAGGCTCAAGAAGCTTTCCGTTATGGTCTCTTCTTCCACGCAATGCTCGACGGTGGCGTCTACTTGGCTCCATCGGTCTTCGAAGCATGGTTCATTTCAGCGGCCCACGACGATGCCGCGATGAACAAGATTGCTGATGCTTTGCCTGCTGCTGCCAAGGCGGCCGCGGCGGCCACTGCATAAGTCTGATGCTTACATAACCCGCAGTAGGGGTGCACCCGGATGGCCAGGTGCACCCCACCGGCATTTTGCTATGGGCCTTGACACCCCCTTCTTTGTATCAGTACATTAAATGTATTGATACAAAGGAGAGTTCATGAGTATCGCCATCTGGATAGCAATCGCTCTGGCGTGTTTCGTGCTGCCGGCCACCTCGCTCACCAGCGGAGGCAAGCGTCATCCCGAATATCACAACCTTGCCCGACATGCGGAGCACGTCGGCCTGCCTCTGCCGGATCACATTGCTCGGGCCGTGGCGACATGCATTCGTAGAAGGCAACGCGGCATGTCGATTGGCGGTAGCGCAGGGATAGTGCTCGCGACCATCGTCTTTATCATCTTTTTCGACAATGACGACGGGGCAATAGGCGCTTTCGTACTATTCTGCGCCGGTGCCGGGACAGTCTTCGGGGGTGCCTGGGCGATCGCAGCCTACCGTCCGAGTCAAACCATCGATCGACCGGTCGTGGCGAGAATGCGGTCGGTGGGATTGGCGGACTATCTGACGAAAGGGGAGCGGTTTGGCCTGTGGGCAGTACCTGCGGTGTTGATAGTTGGTGTGATCGTAGGAGGACTGTTGCTCGGGCGGCTACCTGAACACGCTGCTGTGGGTAACTACGGCCTCATCGCAGGCAGCCTGAGCGCCGTTGCACTGCTGACTTGGGTGGCGGCGCTCGTGGCATTGCGTCGAGTGCTCATGGCACCTGCCCGAACCGAAACCCAGCTCGAACTCGCATGGGCTGACAGCGAGCGGGCACAGGGGCTCCGGCAAGTCGCCAATCTGAGCGTGATAGTCGCCAGCATGGCATTATTATTTTGGTTGGTAAGTATTGGAGTCGTGCTGACCACCGATGGTTTCTATCGAAATCATCCCGAACTCACCTGGTCGATCACAGGTATCGCCCTGATCGCTTATCTGGCACTGTGTCTCGTCGCAGCAGCCGGCCCCTTATCCTCTTGGCTCAGTGGTCGTCGAAAAGGATATGAGCAGCGTCAATTATGGTCGGACGGGGTGCCGGTATGAATACCTTCGTGATCGATCCGCACGCCGACGTCGCCCCGTATGAGCAACTGCGAAGACAACTCATAGAACAGATCACCGCTGGACAGCTGCCAGCAGAGACGCGACTACCCGCAGTACGCCGTCTGGCTGCGGAGCTCGCTCTTGCTCCGGGGACCGTCGCTCGGGCCTATAAAGAGCTCGAAGCCGAAGGCTATTTGGAAACGCGCGGACGAAACGGCACTGTGGTGGCTTCTCCTGCGGTCAACGACCCTACGGTGCAAGCGCAGCGCATCACCGCAGAATATGTCACCACGATGCTGTCGCTGGGTTATGATGCAAAAGCCATCCAGGAAAGAGTACTGAATGCGCTGACAGGCTCGTGAGCACGGCTGAGTTCATCAAGCGTTGCAGACACAAGAGACCGGGGGCTACTGAGGACTTCAGTAGCCGCCCGGTCTGCGTGTCGTTCGGCTTAGGCGTGTGGATTAGGCAGCGAGTTCAGCCCGTGCCCGAACCGGTATAACCTTCAGGCCATCATCCTCGACGGTCACATGTACGCTATCGCCGTCCTGGACCGACTCGGAGACCAAGAGATCAGCAACCTTATCGTCCAGCTCGCGCTGAATGACACGGCGCATTGGACGAGCACCGTAGGCCGGCTGGTAGCTGGCATTGGCAATCCAGTCTCGTGCGTCGTTATCGACATCGAGCGTAATGCCCTGGGCAACGAGACGCTGTTCAGAATCGCGCAACTGCATGCCGACAATCTCGCGGAGCTGCTCGGAGCTCAACGGGTTGAACAACAAGGTGTCGTCAATACGGTTGAGGAACTCTGGACGCATGAACTCACGCACCCGGCCCATTACTTTTTGCTCGGTATCGCGCTGTGTTGCCGCCGCGTCACCGGACACAAAGCCCAGCGGTGCGCCAGTTGATGACAAGAACTCGGAACCCAAGTTCGAAGTCATGATTAACACGGTATTGCGGAAATCTACGGTACGACCCTGACCATCGGTGAGGCGTCCATCGTCGAGTACCTGCAGCAGCATGTTGAACACATCGGGGTGGGCCTTCTCGATTTCATCGAGCAGAATCACCGAGTATGGACGACGACGAACCTGTTCGGTGAGTTGCCCGGCCTCGTCATAGCCGACGTAGCCCGGAGGGGCACCGACCAGACGTGAGACGGTGTGACGTTCACCGAATTCCGACATATCCAACCGGACCATCGCATCGGCATCGTCAAAGAGTGAATGCGCCAGTGATTTGGCCAGTTCGGTTTTGCCGACACCGGTGGGGCCCAGGAACAGAAAGCTGCCGACCGGGCGGGATGGATCAGCCATCCCGGTGCGTGACCGACGAATCGACTTCGCTATGGCAGAGACCGGATCGTCTTGGCCAACCACCCGCTCGTGGAGTTCGTCCTCGAGACGAGCCAAACGCGATTTCTCGGCTTCGGTCATGCGCGCAGCTGGAATGCCGGTGGCGCGCGAAACCATCTCTGCGATGGCATCCTCGTCCACGACAGACGATCCCGTCGCAGGCTGGGCAGCGGCTGCAGCCAATTGTTCGCTGATCTGGTGAACCTGGTCCCGAAGTTCGGTGGCACGTTCGTAGTTCTCGGCGTTGACCGCAGCATTCTTCTCCGATTCCAGATCGGCAAGCTTTGAGCGCAATGCTTCGGTATCCACTTCGGGCCCGTCATTGAGCGGTCCACGTTTCAGCGACAATCGGGCACCGGCCTGATCGATCAAGTCGATGGCCTTATCCGGTAAAAACCGATCGGTAATGTAGCGGTTGGATAGCTCGACGGCAGCTCGAAGTGCCGCGTCGGTGTAGGTCACGTGGTGGTGGTCCGCATAGCGATCTGCCAGTCCATTCATGATTTGTACGGCATCCTCGATCGAAGGCTCGCCAACGGTGACCGGCTGGAACCGGCGTTCTAGCGCTGAGTCCTTTTCGATGGTGCGGTATTCCTTGAGGGTGGTAGCACCGACCATGTGCAGATCGCCGCGGGCGAGGCGTGGTTTGAGAATATTGCCGGCGTCCATGCCACCAGATTCTCCTGAACCGCCAGCACCGACCACGGTGTGCAGCTCATCGATAAAGACGATGGTGTTACCGTCTTCGGTAATCTCGTCCATTGCATCGGTGAGACGTTCTTCGAAGTCACCGCGGTACCGAGTGCCAGCGATCATCCCGGCAAGATCCAAGGTGATGACGCGACGGCCCTTGAGCTGGGCTGGTACTTCGTCATCAATGATGGCTTGGGCCAAGCCCTCCGCAATAGAGGTTTTGCCGACACCTGCTTCACCGATCAGTACCGGGTTGTTCTTGGTGCGACGAGCCAGCACCTCAATGGTCTGCTCGATCTCATCTCCACGCCCGATGACGGGATCCAGCCGTCCGGCTTGGGCTTCGGCGGTGAGGTCCAAGCCGAATTTTTCCAGCATAGATTCCTCACCGTCGCCTTGACCCTCGTTGTGGGTACCGGGCTGTCCGGTAGGTCCCTGCTGTTGTGCTCCGGCTTGAAGTGACTGCGGGGTCACGCCGGCCTGTGCCAACAGTGCACCGGCGGGGGAATCGTGGTTCAACACGAAAGCAAAAAATACGTGCTCTGGGTCAATGTAGGTTGATCCGAATGCGCGTGCTACTTGGTAGCCGTCAAGCAGAGCCTTTTGAGCCGAGGCGTTGAGCGATGCCGTGGCGTCGCCTTTCTCCTCTAGGGCTGCTGGTAGGCGTTCGTCCACGGCGGTGATGATGGTTTTCGGATCAGCACCGGCCTGGCGTACCCCAGCAGCTGCGGGGTCTTCGGCGAGCATGACGCGCAGGATGTGGAGCGCGTCGACATCAGCCTGGCCACGTTCTACAGCGAATTTCGCGGCTGCTTGAATGATGTCGTGGGTCCGCTTGCTGAGCAGACGGTTAATATCTACGGGACGTCCCTGACGTCCGGCTCGCTGACCCTGAAGGTAGCGAGCAAAGAATTCGTCGAAGGAGTCGCCGTTGGAACCGGCGGAACCAAAGAATGCGGGCATTATGTGTCCTCCTAGTGGTTTGTGCAGAGGGTTCTGCACAGAAGTTGAGTGTTCTTAACTCAAGTAACGCATCGTTGATCGACATTATTCCGAGAAATGTTCGATTGGTCAAGAAACTTGAGTGAACCTAGCTCAACTAACGGGGAGGGTGCCCAAATATTCCGGAGAGCCTCTAAGAGCGTTTCTCCACGGGCCACTCGCGAGATACCGTGGCTTCCGGGTTTTTCCGACGCAAGTACTGCTCGAAGCTTGCGGACTGGTCCGACTTCCAACGAATCTGGTGATCGAACAGTTCTTCGAGTGACACATCAAATTTGCCCGGGAATTTCGCCACCATGGCTTGGCATACTTGGACCGCGGCAATCGAATCGGCTTGCGATGTGTGAGCGTTGTCGAGGAGTACGCCGTAGTGTTGGCATGCCGCTTCGAGTGTGCGCTTGCCCTTACGATACGTGTCTGCGTATTTGTCTAGAACATAGGGATCCACGACCCCAACGACGGGAAACTCGTTGGCATCTCGCCGTGCTAACTCGGCTGTGAGCAGGGTGAAGTCATAGACTCCGTTGTAAGCGATAATTGGCACGCGGTGATGCATGAAATCTGACAGTGTGGCCACGATTTCATTGAGGCCCTGGGCGGCATCCATGCCGTGTTCGCGTGCGTACTCAGTGGAAATACCATGTACTGCGGCTGCCTCGGGCGGGATGTCCACTTCGGGATTGAGTAACCATTCGGCACTGGTACGCATATGCCCGTCAGGATCCATGAGGACGATGGAGGCAGTCACGATACGTGCCTCGTGCGGGTTGCGTCCGGTGGTTTCTAAATCGAACCCCACCATTGAGCCGGTATGCCAGGGGTCATTCGGTCCAGGAATTGTCAACACAGATTCTGCTTTGATCATGGTTCTAAAATACCTTGTCGTGCATTCTGTATGCGAGCACTACGTCACTTGTGGATCATGACTGAGCTTGTGGAGAGTTTGGGCGGTTATATGACAAAAGTGGTTCAATGGAGAGCATGGTTTCAACTCCGCAATTGCTTCGGCCCAAGAACCTCTTTCGTACTGCACCTCAACTTGATGTCCGTCAACAAGATGTTGTCGATCAGGCGCCGGGACACGGGCCGATGCTGGTGCTTGGGGGCCCGGGCAGCGGAAAAACCACGGCGGCGGTCGAGTACGCGGTTGCCAAAATCAAGGCGGGAGTACCCACGAGCCAGGTCCTGTTGCTCACGAACACGCGTACGGCAGCTTCGCAACTGCGCAATCAGCTCACGGCACGCCTGAATTTTGAGGCTATTGACTCTCGGTCGGAAACCCCCGTGCGTTCGTTCGCGTCCTACGCGTTTGATCTGATCACGCGTATTCGTGAAGACCACGTCGCCACGCCAAGGCTGCTGGCCGGTGCCGAGCAAGATCGGGTGATTGCCGAACTTATCGAAGGGTATATGACCGACCCCGAGTTGGCACTCGAATGGCCTGAAAGTCTTGCCCAAGCTGTCGGGCTGCGGGGACTGCGTCATGAATTGCGTGAGCTGATTGACCGCAGTGCAGAATACGGTATCCAACCGGGACAACTTGAAGCGCTGGGTCGCAGCAAGGGACGTGCCGAATGGAGACTTGCGGCGACGATCCTGCAGGACTACCGCGATGTCTTAGACCTTTCAGGTGATGATGCCTACGACGCCTCCGGGCTCATCACGTCCGCGGCTGATCTATGGGAAGCCAACCCAAACTTTGCGGCGGACGAAACACAGCGCATTCAGCACATCATCATCGATGACTTCCAGGACGCCACACCGGCGATCCACCGGCTCGTCAAACTCATCGGCACCCAACGCGATATTGTCATCACCGCAAACCCCGACACCACGGTGCAAGGCTTTCGCGGGGCGAGACCGCAGGCACTGGCGCAGTGGCCACAGATCCTGGCACCGGACGCCACGGTCACGACGATAGACGCCGGATACCGCATGGGCGAACAACTCAACGCCGCATATCAGCGCACCGTGGGTCGCATCCCCGCAGTCGCTGGGTTCCCAGATATTCGGGCACGCCTCACGTCTGCCACACATGATGATAGCGTCGCCGTGCATCGTCTGGCGTCTCCGGTGCAAGAGCACCTCTTTATTCTGCAGCAAGTCTTGGAACTCCATCACCGTGAAGGTGTCGCTTTTGACGACATGGCCGTGCTAGCTCGTACCGCATCCAAGGTTTCCGAAGTCGCGACCGCGCTGGAATCAGAAGCGATCCCCGTGGCCCGGTCCATCTCAGAAGTCATGTTGAATCAGCAGCCGGCTGCCGCACCACTGTTGGTGCTGACCAGTGCAGCAGATGCTGTGGCACGAGGCAGCGGCGAGACCGCTACGGGGTTGGAGCCTGCCGACCTGCACTGGTTGATCACCGGTCGATACGGTGCCTCAACCCCGCTAGAATTACGCAACCTACGCCGCCGTTTATTGTCTGTGGAACGCGACGAGAAGGGTACGCGCGCCTCGGCGGAACTACTCGATGAGCTCGTCGCCAACCCGAATGAAGCGGCCTCACTATTAGCACTAGATGCTGATCGTCCAATGCCTCGATATGCCAGAGGAGCGGTGCGTATTGGCCGCATGTTAGCTGCCATGACAACGGCTACCGTCGAGGAAAAAGCTTCGGCAGAAATGGTGCTGTGGGCCGGGTGGGCGACAGCCCTGCCCGAAGTCGGCAACGTGTGGGAAGAACAAGCTCTGGGCGACGACAAGGATGCCGCAGTTCGGGCGAATCGGGATCTGGACTCAGCAGTCGCCCTGTTTGAAGCAGCCGAACGGTATGTGGTGCAATTTCCCGGTCAAAGTGCCGCGGGCTTTACCGAATACTTAGCGGAGCAAGATTTACCCATGGACTCATTGTCCTCACGATCCGATCAAACAGGCGTTGCGGTGTTGACCCCTACATCCGCTGCGGGTGGTTCGTGGAACACGGTGTTTGTGGTGGGCGTCCAAGAAGGCGTGTGGCCCAACACCCGCTTGCGTGGTCAACTTTTACACACCCAAGAACTCGTGGAAGAAGTCACCGGCACCGCGGGCGACCAACCCATCAATGAGCGCATCGCCCAAGTACGCCACGATGAACTTCAAACCTTCGCAGCCGCCATCTCACGAGCATCGCAGCGACTCATTGCCACGGCAGTCGCCGATGCAGACCATCAACCCTCCATGTTCATTGAACGGCTCGACCCGTGGCCACCCACGGATGACCACCCCGTGCGTCCATACACCACCGTCGCTACACCGCTGACGGTGAGTGGACTGGTCATCGACTTGCGTCGCACACTTGAAGAAGCCCAACGCACTCTGTCGATGACTACTGATCCTCATAAGGTTGAGCTGTTGGAAGCAGGTGCCACGCAAGCGGCAGAAGGTCTCGCCGTGCTGGCAGAAGGCGGGATCTCAACCGCGAGCCCCGACAATTGGTGGGGCCTGCTGGAACTGTCCACCCAGACTCCGATCCACGGGATAGACGAGACGGGTGCAGCCAACCGCATTCGCTTATCCCCATCGACGGTCGAAACAGCCGTGGAATCACCCCTGCGATGGTTTATCTACCAGGTCTCCACATCGGCGTCCTCGCCCGCTGCTGCGACCGGCACATTCGTGCACGCGATCGCAGAGAAATATCCGCAAGCAGATGTCGGCGAGATGTATGCCGAGCTCAAGGCGAAGTTCCCGGTGTTGGCCGCGGAAGCCGGCATTGAACCCGGCTGGGAATATGACGCACTGTATGCCAAAGCGCAACGTGCCCTAGAGTTCTTCTACGAATACGTCTCGGGTATGAGCGCAGGCTATACGACCGGCCGTGGGCAAACCAAAGAAGAATTTGGACCCCGTACACTTGTGGCCGTCGAGCAGCGCGTCAGCGTCGATCTGACGGTCGATGACCTCCCAGTGCAGCTGAACGGCGTCATCGACCGTGTGGAAGTCGACCACACCGGACGCCCCTATGTCGTGGACCTCAAAACCGGCTCGACCAATGTCAGCGGCGAATCGATGCTGCGATTGCCCCAGCTTGGCGTCTATCAAGCCATGGTAAAGGCCGGGGCACTCACCGATATCGTTGAGCGGACTGATCCGGCCGGTGCTGCACTGGTACAACTCGGCAAAAATCGGGCTTCAGTCCAGATCCAGCCTCAAGCACCGCTCGGGGCAGAACGCTCCTGGGCCGAAGATGACATCGCTGATGCCGCTCGATGGGTTCAGGGACCCTATTTTTACAACGTTCACCAGGGTGAAGACTGCAACCTCGCAGCGCTGTGCCCCATCTGTACGGAAGGACAACAGGTAACCGAATGGCTGGTCTAACATGGGGGCACCCACCGCGCTATAGTGCTCACGAGCTGACCGATCTGCTCGAAGACCACAAACCCGTTGCAAAGCGCCTGTATCCAACACAGGAGCAAACGGCCATTATCGAGGCCGGTCCCGATCCGTTACTCGTCGTTGCTGGTGCAGGTTCCGGGAAGACGCACACCATGACCGACCGCGTGATCTGGTTGATAGCCAACGGGTATGTCCGTCCCGAAGAAGTGCTTGGCGTAACCTTTACCCGCAAGGCCGCAGGCGAGCTTGAATCCCGAGTCAATAACGCGATCGAACAGCTCGCTGACCGCGATGACATTGAATTGGCCTTCGATACCGCAGACCTCGGTCAAGCCACCGTCACCACGTATCACTCCTATGCCAACTCCCTGGTGGCAGATCATGGACTGCGCATCGGCGTGGAACCAGATGCTCGGCTCATTGGTGAGGCCGAGTCATACCAGCTGGTCACTGACGTTGTCTACGATCATGACTCAGAAATTGACCTCAGTGATGTGCACTCGCAAGACCTCACAGACATCATCGCCAACGCCGTTCGGGACCGACCGTTATCATCCACCATCAAGGCCGTGAAAAAGCTCGCCGGGGATTGTGCCGAACACCTTGTAGAACCAGCCCAGGTGCGCGATGCGCTCGCAGAAATGTTCACGTTTGGGCAAGGTCTGCCGGTCACCAAAGCGATGTCGCAAAGTACTGCATCGGTGTTCACCATGCTCAAACTTCGCGCCAAGATCTCCGATATGGTCGCTGCTTACCTGGAGAAGAAAAAAGAACACAACGTCATGGACTACGGTGACCTGGTACGTTACGCAGCTGTCATCGCCACACAACTGCCAGAAGTTCGGACCATCGAACGCGAGAAATACAAGATCGTCTTGCTTGACGAATTCCAGGACACTTCGCATGCTCAGCTGCAACTGTTCTCCCACCTCTTTGGTCGCGGGGATGGGACGCAAGCGTCGCACTCGGTTACTGCAGTGGGGGACCCAAACCAGTCCATTTATGGATTTCGTGGGGCCTCGGCAGGCCAGCTGTTTTCCTTTGTCGAGGAGTTTGGTGCCGAGCAACTCGAACTGACGACGGCTTGGCGGAACAGTAGCGACATTTTGGATATGGCAAACCACGTCGCCCAACCGCTGCGCGACTCCGCCGTTCAAGGCCAAGTGATACCCCAACTCCAGGCGAAGCAGCAAGCTGAAGCCGGGGTCGTGGAATTGAACTGGTTCGAATCGGCCGATAATGAAGCCGGCCAATTAGCCGACCGCGTCAAAGAACTTGGCATCGAGGATGGCACCAATACCGCGGCCATCCTGTGCCGAGCCAAGAAGCAATTCCCACCGTTGATCGAAGCACTCGAGGCCCGGGGCATCTCCTATGAGGTCGTCGGCCTTGCCGGACTGTTGGGCATTCCTGAAGTCATTGAAATTGTTGCGATTCTTAAAATCCTTGCTGACCCACAATCCTCTGACGCTTTACTACGTGTGTTGTCCAACGCCCGATGGCGTATAGGGCCCGAGGACCTCTGGGTCTTGAACGCATTTGCGCGTAGTCTTGATCGGCAAGATCGCAATGATCCGTTAGATTCTGATACGTCTCCGCAAGAAGACATTGATCATCCATCAATGATCAATGCGATCCTGCGGTTACCAAGAGACAACTGGACCAGCCCGCGAGGACAGACCTTTAGTGAGCTCGGCTTTCAACGTCTGCAGCGGTTTGGCAACGCATTACAAGAGCTGATGCGCCAGATTCACCTCCCCATCCCGACCTTGATCCGACAGATCGAAAAGTCTACCGGGCTCGGCGTCGAAATAGCGGTGCGGCCAGGTGGCGCAACGATTGATGCGCGCCGGTATCTGGATGAATTCTTGCGCATTGCCGAGAACTTTCAGGCTTCCGCTGACCACACACGCACTTTGGACCTGGTCACGTTTCTCACCTGGTTAGAAACTGCCGCGGTGGAGGAAAATGGGTTGGACATGCCTCCGGAACAACCAAAACCTGGTGCCGTGCAGATTATGACCATGCATGCTTCGAAAGGTTTGGAATGGGATGCTGTCTTTGTGCCGGGACTGAATCAAAATACGTTTCCGGGCGAGCAGCACGATTTGTGGACTAGCGCATCTCGTGGGGATTTGCCGTGGCCACTTCGTGGCGACCGTGACACCTTACCCAAGTGGGAACAGCACGCCGCATCGGATGTTCGTGAATGGGCAGGATTATCTGGCGTCGACGGGTGGTCGGCCAAAATGGCCGAAACCATGGCAGAGACGCAAGGTCGTGAAGTGCTCACGCTCAAAGAGCAAGTGAAACTGCACGAACTCTCCGAAGCTCGCAGACTCGCCTACGTTGCATTTACCCGCGCGAAAGATTTGTTGTGGGTCTCGGGTGCCCACTGGCAAGGCACCCTCAAAAAGCCGGCTCCAATGTCGGTGTTTTTGGAAGAGATGGTGCAATACCAGGACGACCACGGTCTCGACCAAAAAGCGTATTGGGCTACTGAATTCCCCGAGGAGAATCCAAGAAGCTCTCGTGCGGTCGTGGCCAAGTGGCCATATGACCCACTCGATGGCCCGGACCATTACCGGGTTGAGGCCCGCGACGACGGCCGGCTACCAGAGCCTGATGAGCACGCCGTGCTGGTGCGCCGAAGTCATCCTCGTCGCGAAGTTTTGGAGCAGAGCGCAGCCCGCGTCCGTGCTGCGGTAGCTTCCAAGGAGCAGCTCGACGACGATCTGGCGCAACGCATCGATTGGGTATTAGACCGCGCCCAGGTTCCGATTACCAATGATGTGCACATGCCTGAACATATTTCAACCAGCCGTTTTGTAGAGCTAGCGAAAGACCCCGCCGCCGTGGCGCGCCAGATTCGGCGGCCTATGCCACAGCGGCCAACGTCTGCAGCACGCGAGGGGACACTGGTGCATGAATGGATTGAGCATTTCTATGCGCAGAATATGCCAGGGCTCACGCCGTCATTGGACATTGAAGAGACAGAGCAGCTCGTGGACGCTGAGTGGGACGAGGCGACCGGTTTGGCCGACCTACGTGAGAAGTTTGAGGGTTCAGACTGGGCACAGCGCATCCCGTCGATGATCGAGGCGGCCGTCGAAACGTCGGTATCGGGTCTGACACTGCGTGGTCGTATTGATGCTGTATTTCGGACCGGGGGAGATCCCGACGTGGAGTTCGACCCTGAAGCACAGTGGGAGCTGGTGGACTGGAAGACCGGTCGAGTGCCATCGGATGCCGAAATGCCCCAACGGAGTCTTCAGCTAGCGATATATCGGTTGGCCTGGTCTCGGCTCCACAACATCCCGTTAGATCGGATTACGGGCAAGTTCGTCTACCTGGCACACGGCGCAGAAAAAACGCCGCATGATTTCGCGTCCGCCGATGAGCTGGAACACATCCTGGCCCGTGCCTTTGGCGATAGCTAGTTGTTATCGAGGTTCTCTCGAACCGTCTTCCACGAGATCGGCTGCGTGTCATCGTCTTCGGGTGGTGCTTCGGCTTCATCGTGAGGCACGAGATCGCCATCATCGGAAAGTGTGTGCACTCTTAGCTCAGTGCTGTCTTCAGTCTCGGCTGCCATAGACGCGTGGTCGTCAGGGTCATTGGTGATAGCCTCGTTGCTTCCCGATGACTCGTCGGACAATTCATCACTAGCGTCCTCTGTGGTTGTTTCCTCAGCATCTCCAGCATCGGGGCCAGCCGCTACGGGGTCGTCGAATGCCGGGTCGACAGGATCAGCCTGGTCATCGACGTCAGTTTCTGGTTCGGTTTCTTCCGTGTCCACCTCTAGTTCGGGTGCCGGCTCCGGTACTGACTCAGGCGTTGGTTCTGGTTCCCAGAATCGTTGACCAATATCCTGACCGCCCGTGGCGTCGATGTCGGAAGCAAGGTCGTCCAACATGGACTGGGCTTCTGCAACGACTTCATTATTGGAAGCGTTGATTCCAGAGATGAGGTACTTTGCCAAGGAGAACTCTGCTGCTAAGGCTGCTCGACGCATGATGTGCAGATCGACATAGTCAGCCGGTAAATCCATGTGCCGGTGGTACGCCGAGATCAAGGCGTCACGAAACTCGATGGAATCCGTCGATGCCAGCCAAGTGAAGTCCTGGGCCGGATCACCGATGTGCAAATCCGTCCATGCGGTTACGCCGACAGCCCGGTTCCGGTCGATCAACAGTGAGGTTTCATCAAAGTCACCGTGTACCACGCGCGGAGTGAACGTCCACATTTGCCGTTCTTCGAAGGCATTTTCCCAACGGCGTAACAGCACCGACGGGACCTTACCGGTCAATGCAATCTGATCGAGTTCGGACAGCAATCGCGAACGCAACTGCTCGGATCCATAGGACGGTAAATCCGCTGTTTCGACGACTGCCCGGGGCAGAGTGTGAATGGCGGCAATAATGCGACCGAGGTCATCGATGGTTTGCGGCTCTGCCTCGGTGATGGCGTCCAACTCGACCGGCATACCGGGCATTTGGTGATAAACGAACGTGCGCAGGGAATCTATTTGCACTGCACCGGCGACCGAAGGTACGCGAAACGGTAAGTGTGCCCGAATAGCCGGAGTGAAACCAGATAGGACTTGGATTTCGGTTTCTAATCGGAAAGCCGCCTGAGAGTTATGAGGAGACCGCACCCGCCAGTGATTATTGTCGGTGTCAGTCACAATGGCAGAGTCAAAAGCGCGCGGATCATCAGGGGAGGTTGCGGCTTGGACAATATCAAGCCCGGGCATGGCAGCCGAGGCTAATGCTGCAAGTTCCATGGCGGTTCGTTTCATCACGTCTACCTTACGCCTGATGTACCCCGGTTCGGCAGCAGCCACGTTGGTGAGTCGAAATTCTGTTGAGCAACGCTAAGGTGGAGAGCATGGATATGTTGCCCGACCTTGGACGGTTGCCCCTTGCTCGCGACGATGTAGACCGTGGCACCGAGCTACGTGATGACCCACATTGGCTTGCAAAACTTTGGGACGAACCCGGTACGCGAGTACTGTGGCTCCACGGTCGCACCGCACCGGTCTGGGCTGGCGAATTAGTGCTGACGGCACCGTCGGGACAGTTGCCGCACGACGCCATCTATTTGGGTCGTTCAGCGCATCACACACCAGAACACAGCCAGTTCGTTGACCCGGCGGAAGAACACGTCGAGATCATCCTGCTGATCGCCGACCCGACGATGGAGGCCCCGCGGCTCGAAGACCCCCAAGTCGGTGGGGTAGTCGTTGAGGATCCTGCGGGGATCGATTGGCTTGGGGTTTCTGATATCGCCCCTGGACTCAATGACCGCGACGTGGGCATCTTTGTTTCGGGTGTCGCGATCGCGAACTGGCACAACGTCAACAAGTACTGTCCACGCTGTGGGACCAAAACTCAGATGCAAACCTCTGGCTGGGTCCAGGTGTGTCCAAACGACGGTTCAGAGCATTTCCCACGCACCGACCCGGCCGTGATCATGTTGATCACCGACCCAGATGATCGTGCATTGCTGGGCAATAATAAGGCATGGGGAGACAAACGATATTCGACCCTGGCAGGCTTCGTGGAACCCGGCGAATCGCTTGAAGCCGCGGTCAAACGTGAAGTCTATGAAGAATCCCGCGTCGTCGTTGACGGGGTCAAGTACATGGGATCGCAACCCTGGCCCTTCCCACAATCGCTTATGCTGGGTTACCTGGGCCAAACTGCACACCCTGAAGAGGCTGATGCGGATCAAGAAGAGATTGCCGAGGTCCGGTGGTTCACCCGCCAGGAACTTCGTGAAGAAGTTGAACAAGGCAGGATGTTCATTCCCGGAGCGTCCTCAATTGCTCACCACCTCATCCGCCACTGGTACGGTGGGCCCCTCCCGCAACCAAGAACCTTAGAGAATTAGATTGCAAAATCCCGAAGACATCCTGGCCGGCCTGGATACCGAACAACGCCAAGCGGCCACAGCACTCCACGGACCAGTTCGGATTTTGGCTGGTGCCGGCACCGGAAAAACTCGAGCGATTACACACCGCATTGCCTATGGTGTGGCGACCGGAGTCTACAACCCGTATAACGTGTTGGCCGTGACCTTCACGGCTCGAGCGGCCGCTGAAATGCGCTCACGACTGCGCGATCTGGGCGCACACGGTGTCCAAGCTAAGACCTTCCACGCTGCGGCACTGAGTCAACTGCAATACTTTTGGCAGCAGGCCGTCGGTGGAGATATGCCACGACTGGTCGACTATAAAACCCATCTGATCGTAGAGGCAGCTCAACGGTTGCGTATGAGCACCGACAAGGCCACGATCCGAGATCTCGCCGGGGAAATCGAGTGGGCAAAATTCAATATGCTCACTCCACAGACCTACCAACAACAAGCCACACATCGGTCCATGCCAGCGAGCTGGGACCTCATCGCCGTCACTCGGTTATTCCAGGCCTACGAGGATCTCAAATCGGATCGCGGGCTTATTGATTTCGAAGATGTCTTACTCATCATGGTTGGCATCCTCGAATCCGAACCCCGCATCGCTGCCACGGTACGGAATCAGTACCGTGTCTTTTTGGTCGATGAATTTCAGGATGTTTCCCCGCTGCAGTACCGTCTGTTGAGCGGATGGTTGGGCGATCGTGACGACTTGTGCGTGGTCGGTGACACCTCCCAGACAATTTACGCATTTACCGGGGCGACAGCCGACTATCTATTGGATTTTGGCCAAAAGTTCCCCGATGCAACACAAATCGACCTCATTCGCGACTATCGTTCGACGCCACAAATCGTGGGCCTAGCCAACCGTTTGTTGCAAGAACGCACCAAAGTTGACCGGCCAGGTTTGCCTCGCTGGCCCCAACCTCTTGAACTCGTGTCGCAGCGTGAGGCCGGACCCGACCCGATATTTGCCGAATGTAGCCACGAGCAGGCAGAAGCCGAGTGGGTGACCGGTCAAATCAAACAGCTCTTAGCAGCTGGTCACAAAGGTGCCGATATGGCCATCCTGTTTCGCACCAATGCCCAGTCGGCGGCATTCGAACAGACACTGAGCGATGCCGGAGTGTCATACCAGGTGCGGGGTGCAGAACGCTTTTTTAATCGTCGTGAAGTTCGTGACGGCATTTTGCAATTGCGGGCCGCTGCCAAGTCGGCTGACGCTGTGGTCGGCGCAGAAGTGATCAGCCGCGTTAAAGATGTCCTGGCGTCGCTTGGCTATACACCGCAAGCGCCGCAGCAATCTGGTGCGGTCCGGGAACGGTGGGAATCTCTGAACGCCATCGTCAACTTGGCCGAAGATTTGGTTGCCTCCAGAGGTCAACAGGTCACACTGGATGTTGTGGTGGCAGAACTTGATGAACGGGCTTCTCATCAACACGCCCCCGTGATGGAAGGCGTCACGCTGGCATCTATTCACTCCGCGAAGGGGCTGGAATGGGACAGCGTATTTTTGGTTGGTCTGACCGAAGGGCTGATGCCTATCAGTTTTGCCACCGAAGATAAGAACGTGGATGAAGAACGTCGACTGTTTTACGTGGGTATCACCCGTGCTAAAACCCGCGTGTTTTTATCCTGGTCGCTAGCGCGGTCAGCAGGCGGCAGAGCGAACCGGAAACCGTCTCGATTTTTGCAGGCCATCCGGAGCACCACCACACACGCCGCCTCGGAATCCACACCACGAACCAAGCGGACCCTCAAAGCCAAAGTCTCCAAATGTCGAACCTGTGGTGCAGTGTTGACCACCGGTGCCGAACGGAAAATTGGACGCTGTGAAGACTGCCCGCCAACCTACGACCCCGAACTCTTCGACAGACTTGTCTCCTGGCGCAAAGAGATCTCTACGGCCGATAAGGTTCCAGCGTTCGTAGTGTTCACGGATGCCACACTGGTTGCGATTGCTGAAAAAATGCCCGCGGATTTCAAACAATTGCGCCAGTTACCCGGTGTTGGACCGAAAAAACTTGAACGCTATGGTGAAGACGTACTGGCCATCTTGAGCTCTTGAACGACCCCGCAACAGCCCGGTCGTGGATCCACCTCAAACGTTTGGACCCACCCATTGGCTAGATTGACTCGGGTGATCGTGTCCAAATTCATGCCGGGAACCGTACCGTGTTTGGTAATGGGCACTTGGTGACGCAGCTGCTGGGAATCGACCATCGTCAACACATCGGTGGCAATGAGTCCCGCAACCAAATGCGCGCCCGCAACCGTTTCGATGCCACCGGTGTTGTCTCGTAGGGCAGCCACCCGTTGTGCCCGATACCCATCGGACTCGGTTACGGCTGTTTCTAAGCACATGGGACAGGCGTGTGCTTGATGTACGACCCACGGGCCGATGTCGATTTCATCATCACGAATCACGACCGGTAAGTACGGTTGTTTTTCGTTCTGGGCTTCCTTGATGGTCGTGGCGTCCAGCCCGCCCAAGGTGATGTGGACAGTAGCTAAGGTGCTCAGGGCAGGCTGTTTGAGCCAACCGGCAGGAAAAATATGTGGCCGACGATTGGACGGGTTCAGCGCCGCAGCGACCGCCAGCGACCGCACTTCGCCGATATCCTCGGAGCGCAGCCCCGTGCCTGTATCTACGGTGGTGACCCTTGAGGAGTCCCAAACATTCACATGACCGATGCCGGACTCCACCAGGATTTTCGTCAGTGCCGCGCCGGTCCGACCAAGACCAAAAATCTGTAGGGCAGCCCTGTGACGTTGTATTTCAAATTGTTCTTGATCATGAGGTGTCAGGCCGTGGAGTCTGCCACGGTCGAAAGTTGGGGTGACACAGCGTAGTCGTGCCAAGCTTCCGCGGTGTTCCTGATCTGTACTCACCACGAAATGATCTTGCGCAGGCGTCGAAACCAAGAGCGGTGAAAGTTTGGCCATGATCAGTTCAAAGTCGATCTCGGAGACTTTCGACTCCTGCGCAATGTGACGTTCGTGGCCATCAGCGATGCCGTCACGCAGATGTTGCAAGAATTTTCTCACGTGCGTACTGACGCCGCTCAGCTCAAGCGCCCGGTAGCCAGACCCTATTTGAACATGGGTGGGGGAGAGACGTGTATACGATAGTCCCGGATTGATTTGCATGGCGACTCCTCTTCGGTTCAAGGTGTTACCATGATGGTCTACCGTGGCATGGCACGTCACGTGTTTTCCACAACGGGGATACGGTAGACGTGTTCTCCACAGTTCTGCGGGGCGCTCGTGTACGCGAGTTGCTTGTGGGTCAGTATGAAGGACATGCACAACATTTCAACTCTTGAACGTGAACACATTGAACAACTCTCGGGCGGCAGAATCGCCTCGGTTGTGGAGATTGACGGCGAACCCGTCAGACTGATCGCCTCGGCGCGCAGAAAGAAAACGATTTCGGCTGCGTTTCGTGAAGGCATGGTCGAACTGTCGGTGCCCCTATTGATGCGGGATGAAGACATCGTGGTCTCAGCACGCAGTTTGATTGCCAAGGTCAAATCACGGCGCCAAGCGGCCGAACGGCTTCCATCGAATCCTGAACTGTATGCTCGCGCGCTGCACCTTGCCCGCGTCTGGCTCGACAATGAGGTTCAACCTACATCGGTGGTGTGGACAGACCGTCAGAGAAAAACGTGGGGGACGTGTAAGCCAACGACCGGAGAGATCCGTATTTCCACCATGTTGCAGGGAATGCCCCAGTGGGTGGTCGATAGCGTCGTCATCCATGAACTCGCACATTTGAAATATGCTGACCACGGTCAGGAGTTCCAGGACTTTACACGGCGCTATCCACGCACCGCAGAAGCAGATGCCTTCCTATTGGGTGTGGTATTCGCTCAGCAACGTGACCAGGACGAACCCTTCCCGGAAGCAGTCGACTAATTGTCTTCTTCGAATCCACCTTCGAGTAGCTTCTTGAGATCATCATCAAGACTGGCGGACTGCTCGTCAGCGGTCTCACGGCGCTTGACGTAGCCTTCTGGATCGTCCAAGTCTTCGGCGGTGGGTAAACGAAGCTGCGACTCCCAGATCGCATCTCGGTATTCCATACCTTCGGACTCATGAATGGTGGCCCACAGCTGCGTTGCATCGTGTAGCCGACGTGGCCGCAAATCGAGACCGACAAGAGAGCCAAAAGCATGCTCGGCTGGTCCGCCAGAGGCCCGACGACGGTTGATCATTTCGCGCAGTGCAGTTGCAGACTCTAACGGTTTGGACGCTTCGGTGACTACAACGTCAACCCATCCCTCAATGAGTGCCAAGAGGGTTTCGAGTTGCTCGATAGCCGCTTTTTGGGCGCCTTCAGGCTCCGGAATAAACATGGAACCTGAGAACATTTGATTCATCGACTCTGGGTCGGTTGGGTCCAAGTTTTGAACCGCGTCTTCGATGGCAGAGACGTCAATATTGATACCGGCGGCATACTGCTGGACCATGGCGGTCAGGTCGCGCGCCAACCACGGTGAATTGGCGAACAGCCGCATACGGGCCGCTTCACGAAGCGCCAGGTAAATACGAACCTGCTCGGGGGCCACCGAGAGTCCGTCCCCGAACTCTTCGATATTGACTGGCAGCAGGGCCATCCGTTGCCCGGCAATTGGAAAACCGGTATCAGTGCCCGATAAGACTTCTTGCGCCAGCTCACCGATGGCTTGCCCTAACTGGAGCCCAAACATGGAGCCACCAAGATTTTTCATCATCGGTTGCATATTGCCGAACGCGCCCTGAAGTTCTTCTGGCATTTGGCCCGGCAACTGTTCGGTGATCGCGCGAGTCAGCGCTTCGGATAATGAGGTGGCGACAGGGTCTGTCATCTCACGCCAATTGTTCATGGTCGCTTCTACCCATTCAGCACGGGACCATGCCACAACGGGTACGTTGGCGGCTTCGAGCGTGGTGGCCTGATCAAGCCAGGAGTCTGCCAGGCGTACGGCGTCATCAACTTCCGTGGAAGCAAAGGAACCGACTGAAGGATCCTGACCGGCAACCGACTGACGCGCAGTCTGTTTGGCAAGGTCCCACTTCACCGGTTCATCATCATCCGAGCCCTGCATCATCGATTGGAACTGTCCCATAATGTTCTGAATCATTTGAGGATCCATCATTGAAGGGTCAAATGGCATTCCGGACGCACCGAACTGGTTCATTGCGCGCTGTATTTCTTCCGGATCCGGGGCATCGCCACCGAACATTCTCCGGAACATTTCTGACATTGGATCGTGGTCGTCGCCGTTTGTTGGACCTTGGTTACTCATAATGCTCCACGTTACTGTAGGGGACGGGTGAACAATAGCCTTTATTAGCTTTGCGCTGAGTGAATCTACCGGGCTGCTTCTTCACGTTTTCCTTGACGTTCATTGATGGTTTCTGCGGTGCTTTCAGTCATCCGATAAAGCACCGGAACAATGACCAATGTGATGAGTGTGGAGGCGATCAAACCACCGATGACAGCTATCGACATGGGTGCCGAAACGAAACTGGACTGACCCGCCAGGCCAAGCGCTGGCGGGATCATCGCACCGATGGTAGCTGCCGCCGTCATGATGATCGGACGTACACGGTTTTGAGCGCCTGCGATGATCGCCTGGTCCAAGCTCGCGTCACGTCGTCGGTATTGGTTGATGAGATCCATGAGCACAATGGAGTTCGTGACCACGATACCGATTAGCATCAACATGCCCACAAGCGTGGTCGCACCTAACGGTGTCCCGGTCAGCAGCAGCGCCCAGATCATTCCGGTGGCGCCGAAGGGAATAGCCACCAGCAAGATTAGCGGTTGGATCAATGACTTCAACAACCAGACGAGGATGACATAGATCAACAGGATGGCCGCCACCATCGCCAGTGCTAACTGTTCAAAGGTCGTATCGATCTCCTCGGCGACACCGGCCATTTCGGTTTGGACCCCTTCTGGAAGGCTCGTGTCGTTGATGGCCTGTGTCAGGGCCGTCGTGGTCGCGCCGACGTTATCTGTATTTTGTGGTGTCACCGCGATGGTCACGGTACGAATCGAATCAATGGTCGTCACCGAGGGGGCAATATTGACCCGGTTGACCTCGGCGATATCCGTCAGCGGGATACCAAAGAGCTCAAGCTGTTCAATATCTTCGACCGTTTCGACCGCTGATGCCGAGTCCATGTGCACATTGAGTTCGGTGTCATCAATGGTCACCTCAGCAATCGGGAAGTCGGTGGTGTGGGATGCGATCATGCCCATCGCTTCAGAAACGGTCATACCGTACTGTGCTATCTCCTCTTCCAGCGGCACGATTTCTAGTGAGGGTTGTTCGGCTTCGAAATCTGACTCGACGCGTGCTACCTCGTCAAGGTCTGCAAACGCCTCCGTGAGTGTATCGTTCGCCTCGCCCAGATTGTTTCCATCGAGCGCGTCCAGCTGGACATCGATCGTTTCAGAACCCATCATGCCGCCACCTGCTTCGAGTCGGAACTCTCCGATATCGGGGTGTTCTTCGAAATAGGCATCGAGTGTGGACTGAATGTTGGCCTCAGCTTCGGGTTGGTCTGCACCCGGATCTGTGATGAGCGTGAACGAGGCTTGCTCGGGCCCACCACCCATCATCGCTTGGCCACCAATATCGGCTTGCACTGTATCGACCTGCTCGACTTCGGCTAATTCCTCTTCAATGCCGCGCGATAGCTCCGAAGTGCGTTGTAATGACGATCCCTGGGGTGCCGTGTACGTCACCATGTGCATGTTCATGCCGGTGTCACCCAGCAGGTTGACTTTTAACGCCGGCACGAGCGCCAACGAACCAGCAAAAACAGCCAGTGCGAGGACCGCGGTGGTCCATCGCGTGCCACGAGACTTGATAGTCCACGCGATAATCGGGCGATAGAGCTTGGCCATCCAGTTGGTCGTGACCCGAATATCGGTGTCGGGCATGGTGGCAGACCGATCACCACGGATGCGCTGATTTCGCATGAACCAGTACGCCAACACCGGTACCACGGTTAAAGCCACGAGCGTCGATCCGACCATGGCTAGCACGACGGTCAGCGCAAACGGACGGAAGAGCTCCCCGGCCATTCCTTCGACTAGAAGGATCGGAACAAACACCATCACGGTCACGATGGTTGACGAAATAACGGCCGATGATACCTCACCCGTGGCGCGGGTAATCGTCTTGACCTTCTTCTCACCCGGCGGAGCCTGCCTGAGGTGTCGCATGATGTTCTCGATGACCACGATGGAGTCATCCACCATGCGTCCGATGGTGATCATCAAACCGGCAAGCGACATCATGTTGACCGTGGTACCGGTCGCTAACATCCCGACGAAGGCGAATAACACCGCCAACGGGATGGTAATACCGGTGATAATGGTGGGGCGAATCGACAGGAGGAACACGAAAATCACCAGCACCGCGAGTAGAAGACCCCATAAGCCTTCATTTGCTAACCCCGCGATGGCGTCTTCAATAAATTCAGCCTGGTCAAAGACGACTGTGAATTCAGTACCGCCTCCCATTTGTTCTGCTGCGTCGTTCATTTCGGCAAGCGCCTGTTCAGACAACTCAACGAAATTCGCATCATTGGACGGCATGATCATCAAGGTGATGGCGTCATTGCCATTGGTGCGCGAGACCGTTTCGGCGTCGGCTTCTGTTCGTTCAACCTCGGCCACATCCGACAGCGGGATCGGGGTACCATCTTCGACGGGGATCAGTGTCGAGCCGAGATCATCGACTTCATCAAATGCTTGGCCTATAGAAATGTCGAGGGCTTCGCCATCATCGGTCACACTGCCACCCGGAGATACCACTCCCGCATCCTCTAAGGCATCGACGATGGCGGAACGGTCTAATCCGTTTTCGGAGAGGGCATCGTCATCGGGGTTCAACCGGACGATCTCATCTTGTGCACCAAACAGCTGTACTTGAGAAATCCCCGAGATCTTTTCGATATCGGAGCGGGCTGACTGGTCAAAGCGCTGGTTGAGGTCCCCCGGTGACAATTCGGAACTCATCGTCACGACGATCGCGGGAATGTCTGCTGCACCGCCCGAGAGGGTCGTGGTGGTCGTGCCCTCGGGAAGTTGTTCGTCAAGCGAATTCAGCAGTGTATCGGTCTGTGAAGCGGCACGAAAAACATCCGAACCGTATTCCATCTCCAACATAATCATCGAGAAATTGGAACCCGAATTCGACGACGTGGAGGTGACATTGTCGACCGCGGTGAGTTGCCGTTCGATCGGCTCGGCTACCTGGTCGGCCATCTGTTCGGACGAGGCCCCGGGGTTCGTAGCTGTGACTGCAACTGTCGGTAACTCAACGGGAGGGATCAACTCACGCCGTAGCATGTTAAGGGAAATAAGCCCCAGTACCATGATGACGATGGTGACCAAGGCGATGAAAGCACGATTCTTCATGCTGAGTTTAACGAGCCAGTCCACTGCGGTCCTTTGAGATGAAAGAGGATGCCAGAATTCTTGACTCAACTTACCCTAATTAGGGTGTGAAAACTCAATCAGAACGCAGCAAACGAAAGCGATATATGAACATACAGACAAAACTTCGGCCACGGGCCAAACGAGCAGGCGTATCCCTGCTCATTCTGCTGTTCATCACGCTTTTTCTCCCCAGCCCGTATACCATCCAGTCGCCGGGCCCGACGTTTGACACCTTGGAGCAAGTCGACATCGAGGGGGTCACTCACGACATGGTGGAGATTGATGGTGCCCAGACCTACCCCACCGAAGGACGGTTGGACCTCACGACGATTTCTGTCTCTGGTCCACCCACTTCATCATCATTACCCCTCGAAGTGCTGTATCACGCGATCCAGCCATACCCGGCGATTACACCGGCGGAATTGCTCTATCCGCCCGAAACCACCGGCGATGAAGTGCGCAGCCAAAACGCAGAAGCCATGGTTGATTCTCAGTCCTGGGCAGTGGCAGCCGCACTGGAACATCTCGATATCGACTACATGCAACGGTTATTCGCGCTGGATTTCACAGACGGATCGACTGCTGCTGGGACCCTGGAACCCGATGACGAAATCCTCAGCGTCAACGGCACCGAAATTACCGGGCATGGCCAATTGGTCAACACCATCCAAGAGGCAGGCGGCGAACCGGTGGATATGACGATTCGCAGGGACGGCTCCGAGGAGACCTACACGATTCCTGTGGCGCAGGCTGAGGACGGAAGCTATCAGCTCGGAGTGCTGTTAGATTCTGAATTTGAGTTTCCCATTGACGTCGAGATTTATCTTCAGGACGTGGGTGGCCCATCAGCAGGTCTCATTTTCACACTCGCGATGATTGACCGTATGACGGAGGAATCGATTACGGATGGCCGCCACATTGCAGGTACCGGAACGATTGATCCCGATGGAACCGTCGGACCAATTGGGGGCATCCAGCAAAAAGTTTCGGCCGCCGCGCAAGAAGGCGCTGACATCTTCTTGGCCCCTGAAATGAACTGCCAGGAAATCACGCATGTGCCAGATGACATGACTGTTTATAGTGTCGATACACTGGACTCGGCATTAGATATTTTGGCTGCGCCCGCAGGTGAAAATAATTTTCCCACCTGTTCATGAGCTGTCAGTTCGCTAGAATTTCACTGATTGTACATAAAAATGAGTCGGGCACAGCCCGCAGATAGGGAACTACTGTGAGTTTCGGACAAGGATTCGGCGGCGTTTTTGGTCGCCCGGATGACTCCTCCGGTGGCTCTGACGACTCCGGCGGGTCTTCCCGCGGGTTTGGTTTTTCGTCAGGCAGCGGAGGCTCAGGGGACGATGATAGAGGCAACACGGGCGGCACGGGTATGCGCCGTCCGGGGGCACTACTGCTCACACTGATTATTCTCGGTGTGCTGGTTGCCCTCTTCGTGTTGTTCGCTATGGTCTACACCGAGGTGTTGTGGTTCAACCAATTGGGGTATGAACAAGTGTTCTGGACCGAACACATCACCAGGGCAATATTATTTGTTGTCGCCGGTGTCGTCATGGCCGCAATCAGCTGGTTGGCGCTGCATCTGGCCTATAAGTATCGACCCAAGAACCTCGCGGGTCAGTTGCGCCGCAACGTCGAACAATACCAAAAACAACTTGAACCAATCCGCCGCCTGGTCTTTATTGGTGCGCCAATTCTGATCGGGTTCTTTGCCGGTACCGCTGCGATGAATGGTTGGGAACAGGTTCTGCTGTTCTTTAACCAAGTGCCATACGGTCAACAAGATCCAGAGTTTGGTTTGGACTTGACCTTCTACATGGCGACCCTGCCATTCTTGAACACCATTGCGTCCTTCTTGGTCTCGGTCGTGCTCGTAGCAGGTATCGCCGGCCTCGTCGTGCACTACCTCTATGGTGGTATTCGGATTGAAGAAGGCTCGGGCATCACCGTCGAACGGGCAGCGCGTTTCCACATTCTGGTGTTTGCTGGCGTGTATATGCTGCTTCAGGCGGGACGATACTGGCTCAACCGGTACGAAACATTGCAAGATCAGTCCGGCAACTGGGCCGGGGCCATGTACACCGACGTCAACGCCGTCATCCCGACTTCGACGATCCTGGCCATTGCCGCCATCATCGTCATCGGACTGTTCATTGCGACCATGGTCACTGGACGCTGGCGCTTGTCGATCATCGGTGTGGCGGGCTTTCTGGTTGCCGCACTGATTGCCGGTGCGATCTACCCGTTTTTGATCCAGGAATACCGCGTATCGCCTTCTGAAGAGACCATGGAAGCGCCATATATTGAGCGCAACATTGCGTACACTCGCGACGGCTACGATATCGCGGATGTGGACTACACCGATTACGCGGGTGAAACTGAAGCACAAGAAGGTGCGCTTGCCGGCGATGCCGAGACCACGGCAAATGTCCGGTTGATGGATCCGAATCTGCTCAGCGAGACTTTCGGTCAGCTGCAGCAGTTCCGCCCGTACTACTCGTTCCCGGACATCTTGCACATTGACCGCTATAACATCGACGGGGAAGTACACGACACCGTGCTTGCAGCACGTGAGGTCTCGCCTCCCGGTGATGACTCATGGGTCAACCAGCACACCATTTACACGCACGGTTATGGCGTTGTTGCCGCAGACGCCGCCGAGGTTGGTGCCGGTGGACGTCCATCGTTTTTGCTGTCGGGTATCCCAACCTCGGGTGAACTCGCCACCGAAGAAGAATACGAACCCCGCATTTACTTCGGTCTGAACTCGCCTGAGTACTCCATCGTAGGTAAAGAAGAAGGTCAACCGGATCGTGAACGGGACCGTCCAGCGGAACAAGGTTCCGAGGAGGAAGACACCGCCTACACCTTCACCGGCGATGGCGGCCCGAGCATCGGAAACTTCTTCAACCAGCTGGCCTATGCCATCAAGTTTGGTTCGACAGAAATCTTATTATCGCAGAACGTGGACTCAAATTCGCAGATCATGTTTGACCGTACGCCGGTTGAGCGCGTGCAAAAAGTGGCACCATACCTAGAAGTTGATCCCAATACGTACCCGGCCATCGTGGATGGTCGAGTCGAGTGGATCGTGGAAGGCTATACCACTTCGGATGCGTTCCCGTACTCGGATCAGAGCCAATTGGAATCTGCGACCGCAGGTACGACTGACGTTGATCAAAGCCTGACGCTGACTGGGCAGATCAACTACATTCGCAACTCGGTCAAAGCCACGGTTGATGCCTATGACGGTTCCGTCAACCTTTACGCTTGGGACCCAGAGGACCCGCTGCTACAGGCTTGGTCGGGCGTCTACGGTGATACCATCCAGCCGTACTCTGAAATGTCAGCTGAGCTCATGGAACACGTCCGGTACCCAGAAGACATGTTCAATGTACAACGTGAAAAGTTGACCCGTTACCATGTCAGTGACCCAGGGGACTTCTACCAGGCCAACGACGAGTGGTCCGTTCCGGATGATCCAACTGCGGCAGCGGAATCGAATACGCCTATCCCACCGTTTTACATGACGATGCAGATGCCGGGGCAGGATCCAGCATTCCAGCTAACCACTCCGTTTATTCCGCAAACACGTGAAGGTGAGACCACGCGTAACGTGCTCTACGGATTCTTGGGAGCCAACGGTAATGCTGGAACGGGCGAAGACGGCGTGAAGGCCGACACATACGGTCACCTTCAGATGCTGGAACTGCCACGCCAGACCACAACACCTGGTCCTGGACAAGCGCAGAACAACTTCAACTCTGATGACACTGTTTCGCAAGAACTGAACCTGCTGCGTCAGGGCGCTTCGGATGTGATCAACGGCAACATGATCACCTTGCCCGTGGCCGAGGGCGTCATGTATGTCCAGCCGGTCTATGTTCGTTCGACCGGTGAAACCTCATACCCAGTCCTGCAGAAGGTACTGGTCGCATTCGGTAATGAAGTCGGATTCGCTGACACCTTTGCTGAGGCCCTTGATCAGGTCTTTGAAGGTGATGCCGGCGCTGAAACACCAGTTGAAATGCAAGATGAGGGTGAAGCCCCAACCGAAAGCGACGATCCGCAGACCGAAGATCCAGCCGAAGGCGACGAGCAGCAGGCAGAGCCACCAATGGCCGATGCTCCATCTGACCAGCTGGATCAGGCTCTCCAAGACGCACGTGATGCTATGAGCCGCTCTGAGGAAGCCATGGCTGACGGTGACTGGGCAGCTTACGGTGAGGCACAAGCTGATCTGCAAGCAGCCTTGGAAGAAGCCATCGAACTCGACGATGGTGAGGCCCCAGCGTCGGATAATGGTGACACTGATAACACAGACGCCGAAAACGGCTCTGACTAAGGGATATAGGGAATCCTTCGGTTTGCATTCCATTTCCGCGGTGTGTAGAGTGTAACTACACGCCGCGGGGTGGAGCAGTTCGGTAGCTCGTCGGGCTCATAACCCGAAGGCCGCAGGTTCAAATCCTGCCCCCGCAACGAATACGAGAAGGCCCCCGACAATGTCGGGGGTCTTTTCGTCTCTGGAACAGTGTGGATTATCCTGCACCCAGTTGCTTCGACATGCGACCATTGGTAGGTCCAGATATTTTTAGGGAAACACTCAGTTACCATTCGGAATTCATCCCGGAGACGCCCAGATAGCTGTACCAAAATAGTCCTGACACGAAAGGACGGATACGGATAATGAACGACAACTGGTCAGAACAACCCGAGCGTGAGCCTTCGGGCGATGCGCACGAGCAGCCAACGCAACACCTCATGGATGCCCCGCCTCCACCACCTCCGTCACAGGCATCCTATGGCCAGCAGTCCGTTCCTGTGCAGGAAAAGAAGCCCAAACGTATCAACTGGCCGGTTTTAGGGTCCTCGGTCGTGCTTGCAGCCCTCCTCGGTGGCGGAGCTGGTGGCCTGGCAGTCAACTACTTTGGCAACAATGGGGCATCTGCGGGCGCGGAAATAGAGCAGTCCCCACAATTGAATCGCACTGACGACGTCACCCCAACCACCGAGGCTGCCGCTGTAGCCTCACCGTCAGTTGTCACATTGTCAGTGGGTGGAGATCAAGCCCAAGGCTCCGGGTCCGGTGTGGTCCTGGACGAACAGGGGCACATTCTCACCAATAACCACGTGGTGACCCTTGGTGGTCAGTCCGCGGCAGCCAACGTGATGGTTCAAACTTCCGACGGCCAGGTACATGAGGCAGAAGTTGTTGGCCTGGATCCCATGTCTGATTTGGCAGTCATCAAAATTGAAGCAGAGAATCTCACCCCCATTGAAATGGGGTCGACGGAAGATCTGAACGTTGGCGACCAAGCGGTAGCCATTGGCGCACCCATGGGGTTGTCCGGAACGGTAACGCAGGGCATCGTCTCTACCCTCGATCGAACAATTTCCGTGGCTTCCTCAGCGGTCCCAGAAGAACCTGAAACACCAGAAGAGGAGAGCCCCTTCGAATTTGGTCTGCCAGAGGACACCGAACCTCCTACCGGCCAAGGCCAAATTCATCTGAACGTTCTCCAGTCGGATGCCGCGATTAACCCGGGCAACTCAGGTGGCCCGCTCGTGGATCATGAGGGTCGGCTGATCGGGATCAATGTGGCTATTGCTACGCGAACCGAAGGCAATGTCGGCCTCGGCTTTGCTATCCCGGTCGACTATGCTCAGCGCGTTGCGCAAGAGTTGATTGAAAACGGTGAAGCAACCCACGGCATGCTGGGCGTGAGTATCGTGCCAGCAGGCGATCAGAATGTTTCCTCTGGTGCTCGAGTCCTTGAAGTTGTCGAAGATGGCCCCGCAGCAGGCGCCAATTTGGAGACAGACGATGTCATCGTCGGTATCGATGACAAGAGTGTGACTGATCCGGGCTCGTTGTCGGCCACGGTCAGTGAATATCCTGCAGATTCCGAAGTCGAGATGACCGTTGTTCGTGACGGCGAAGAATTTACTGAAACGCTGCAGTTAGGGAGCATGGAGTAGGACTAGACTTGGGCACGAAGGAGAGTGCATGCAACCTGTTTTTGCCCAAGACCTCGTCACGAGGTCGAATATTTCGCGTGCGTTAGTTATCGCCGCGCATCCTGATGATATTGACTTCGGGGCTGCAGCCACCGTCTCCGCACTCACGGCGGCCGGGGTAGACGTCAGTTACTGTTTGGTGACGTCGGGAGACGCCGGGGGTTTCGAACTGGATCATTCGCGCGAAGCGATGGTAGCCCGACGAGAACAGGAACAGCGTGATGCCGCTGGCGTTGTTGGTGTCAGCGAAGTACGGTATCTGAAATATCTTGACGGTTATGTTGAGCCCTCACACGATTTGATCAGCGAACTCGTGGCGGTAATGCGGCAGGTCCAACCCGATGTGGTGATTACCCAGCATCCGCAACGCAACTGGGACAGGCTCCAGGCGTCTCACCCGGATCACATTGCGGTTGGTGAAGCGACGGTGCGTGCAGTGTATCCGGCCGTGGAAAACCCGTTTGCTTATCCGAGCCTGGAACACTTGCCGGCCTTTCGAATTGGCCAATTGTGGATGATGGGCGCCCCCGCTGATCTGGTGAATCTGAGGGTTGATGTGACCGAGCACGTCGAACGAAAATTAGACGCCCTGCACAAACATAATTCGCAGCACCCGGACCCCCAGGCCATGGACGATAGGGTACGTTCCGCTGTCGAAGCGAACCACCCGGATGCCGAGCGTGCAGCAGAGGTTTTTCATTTGGTAGCAGTGAATGATGAGACCACGTTCGCCGGGTTTTAGTCCTCTAACGGCATCTCGACTACGGCACTACCGGATGGATTCTCGGAGCCCGTATCGGGTTCCACGGTGATCCAGAGGAGCTCGTAGGCGGTAACGCCACGGAACTGTACCTCATCGTTTTCGAGCTGCTCCTGGGTGTAGGTGTCGACAGAAACGACTGACCCGCCTGGCTCTTCGAATAACCAAACCTGGTAGATCTGATCGTCGTCGATCTCTGGGACATCCTCAAAGGTCAGGTACGCGACATCTTCCTGGTTTGAATAATGCCCGGTGACCGAGCCTTCGTCCATCTCGAGGGGTTCCGTCGTGACGGTATCGTCAGCGCCATCCACCGTGCTACGAATTCGCTGATCACCGGTGTTCAAGAAGATGAATGCAACGATCACCGCAACGATCAGTACAGCACCGACGACAATAAACATCGTCCGGCTGCGACGTTGTTGGACAGGGTCCTCTGCAACCTCGTATTCTTCAACACCCTCTATGAAGCCGATGCCGACGTTTTGCTCAGGGAGCTGATCCAGCACTGAGTCCAAGAGTTTTGCTGGTGGGTGTGCTGACACCCGCCGGTACGCCCAGGTCAGCATGCGCTGGAACAGAGCGTGCCGTGCGCGCAAATGTGTGGCTGTTGCGCGATCCTGGCGGTTCACCCACGCTTCCACAGCCACTGACTCGGCGTCATCAAGAGCCTGCAGTGCATTCAGGGTCGCGAGTTCAGTGCCCAGCCCGACGTGCAGATCGGACTCGACGTCATCCGAGAAGGCGGCAGTTTGCCCACCCGAAGATGAGAGGGATCCGGTGATGCGGGTCGTCAACAGTGGATCAGACTCCGGATTGGTGCGACCAGTAATTTCAGATAGGTAATGGCGAGTCAGCCGGATGGTGGCGTCTCGCAGGCGCGACTTCAACGTTGGTAGGGCGACATTGAGTTCCGCAGCGGCCTCGTCAATGGTGCGGCCTCCCAACCAGATGGTTGTCAGGGCTAATGCCTGGGCATCCGTGAGGGGCTGCAGTTCGGTCAGTCGACTGGCAATGGCTTGCATGCGCGGCACACCGCCGACGTCTTGGGCATCAGGACGATGGTAGCGGCCGGTTTGTTGTGCGATGGAATTGATCCATGCGACGACGGTACGATCCCGAGCTTGTTCATCGGCGTGGTCCACGTTGAAGTCGAATGTGAAATGCGGAGCCTGCCGCCACAGTGATGTGTAGGCATCGGTGGTGGCCTGAAGGGCATCGTCTTCAGTAGGAAAGAGCGCGGTGAGCATGCCGTAGACCTGCGGTGAGGTGACATCGTACAGCGCTGCGAATGCGGCGGTGTCATCTTCGCCGGCTAACTGCAAAAGCTGGGCTGGGCCCGGAGTTTGTGTTTCCATCACACCTAGCTTAGAAGCAGTTTGACCTCAGGAGCCTTTCGGCGCGCCCTAAGCGCCGCTAACTCCCCGAAAATTCATGTTGCCGCCACGCTTCATACAGCACAATTGACGCAGAATTTGCCAGATTCAGTGAACGACGACCGCTTTGCATCGGTAGGTAGACGGCCTCAGTGACCATCTCACCTTCTAACACATCGTCGGGTAAACCAGTAGATTCTTGGCCGAACAGTAGAACATCACCGGGCTGATAGGCGATCGTGTCATAGCGTTTGGTCCCGGAGCCGCTGAAGGCAAAAACCCGCACGGGCTGCAGCGCTTGCCACGCTGCGGCGAGACTCGCATGCACGGTCACCAACGCGAGATCATGATAATCCAGGCCGGCGCGGCGTAGGTGGGCATTGTTGAAATTGAAACCCAGTGGTTCTACCAGGTGCAATTCGGCACCGGTGATGGCTGCAAGGCGAATCGCGTTTCCGGTGTTGCCCGGGATTTCGGGGGCGTGGAACACGATGCGAAATGTCGGGTTCGTGGTGTGTGGGGCGCGGGGTGCGGTGTCGTGTGGGTTCATAATTTTGCGATCAGTTGGCCCATGCTGGTTCGATCGACGACGTTGTGGTCGCCTGTGCCAATGAACAGTTTGACCTGGCGTACCGCATCCATGATCGAAGCAGGCGCTTCGGAAAGCCCAAGAGTGTTGAGTGTCGTAGACGCTTGGATCGTCGGGGCATGGGGGTTCGTGGAAAAAATGACCGAGAACGCGCCGACTTCAAGGTTCGGGAAGAGTTGCTGCAACCCCGCTACGGCGTCGGATAAATCATCGAGCACAACGCGCTTCCGGCCCATAAGTTCGGTGCCATTAAACTGGTAGACGTCCGGTGGGGCGTGCTGTGCAGAGAACACTGCGAGCTTGCTGCCCCCGAGCAGCACGGTGTCTAAGACATGCCGACGTGAAAGTTTGACACCGTGAAAAATTCGCACTGCAGGCAGCGCCGAGTGCACGCGCTGTTGCAACATGTCAGAGAGCCGAGTGTGTAGCGTGCGGTTTTGACGGCCAAAGAAGCCACCCGGGATCTTTCCGTGAACAACTCGTTGAGCCAAGGGCGAATCCACCGTCACCGGCGGTTTGCCGGGAACCTGGACAGGCCCCTCCGCCAGGGGTGGAATGAACCGGAACGGTTCAGCCTCGGTCGGTGGGGCGGTATTCGTCCGGGGTGCGGGATTGGGGCCCTGTGGTTCGGACGCCGGTTCGGGTTCAACCTCAGAAAGTTGTTTCCAGGCTTTGGTGATTTGATCAAAGCGAGCTGCATCACCGCCGCGATCCGGGTGGTGTTGTTTTGCCAACGCCAAGTATGCCCGGCGAACTTGCTTCTCGCTCGCCGAGGGGCTGACCCCGAGCACTGCATATGGGTCTAAACGGTTACCTGGATTGTCTGACACGGGCCATATTCTACCTGTGCTGTTCTAAACTAGAGGACATGTCCCGTATTTATCTTGATCATGCAGCCACGACTCCAGTGCGTGATGTCGCACTGGACGCCTTCGTGACGCAGGCCAAACGCAACGGTAATGCTTCTGCCTTGCACTCTGCAGGCCGCTCGGTGAAATTCCAGGTCGCCGAGGCACGCGACCGACTCGCGGCGACGCTGACTGCTGATCCCAGCGAGATCCTGTTTACCGCCGGCGGGACTGAGTCTGACAACCTGGCGATTAAAGGTTTGTTCTGGGCCAATGCTCCACGCGATGTCATCATTGCCACCCGTGTTGAGCATCCCGCGGTCATTGAAACGCTTGAGTGGTTGGAGGCCCACGAGGATGCCACCGTGGTGTTTGTGGACGTGACCGAGGAGGGCTTTGTCGATGTGGAGTCCTGGAAGGCCGCGTTACAAGAACATGAGGGCCGTATCGCCTTGGCGACACTAATGTGGGCCAATAATGAAATCGGCACCATTCAACCCATCGAAACCATTGCTACATTGTGCCAGGATGCCGGGGTGGATTTGCACGTGGACGCGGTGCAGGCTTTCGGTGCCATTCCGGTCACATTTGTCCCCGGAATTACGACCATGGCGCTGTCGGGGCACAAAATCGGGGCCCCCGTAGGCATTGGAGCGCTGCTGGTGCGCCGCGACGCAAAACCGGTGCCCGTCTTACACGGCGGGGGACAAGAGCGTGAAATCCGGTCGGGAACGACCGCCGACGCGTTGATCCTGGCATTTGCTGCGGCTGCTGAGGAAGCCACGGCCAATCTTGCTGAAGAATCTGCGCGCTTGGCGGGTCTGCGAGATCAGCTCATCGACGCGGTCCAAGAGCGCATCCCGGACGCCAAACTACAAGGCCCCAAAGATGCCAATTATCGGCTTCCAACGAACGTGCACTTTTCCTTTGCGGGGGCAGAGGGTGACTCGTTACTATTTGGGTTAGACATGGCAGGAATCGAATCATCGACGGGATCAGCCTGTAATGCTGGGGTATCACGTCCCTCGCACGTCATCTTGGCAACTGGCCAGGACGAAGCAGCAGCCCGATCCACCCAACGTTTTTCGCTGGGACATACGACGACGCAAGAAGACATTGACGCGGTGTTAGAGTCGCTGCCAGGAATCTACCGGGCGGCAGCAGATGCCGGTATGGCAGCGGAAATGTCATCGATCCGGACAGCGAATTCGCACCGATAACGGGAGAGCACTATGAAAAAATTGAAGGTTTTGGCAGCAATGTCGGGCGGTGTTGATTCGGCAGTAGCCGCCGCCCGTGCAGTAGAAGCAGGCCATGATGTCGTCGGCGTGCACTTGGCGCTGTCGCGTATGCCTGGCACCCTGCGCACTGGCTCTCGTGGGTGTTGCACGATTGAGGATGCTTCGGACGCCTGGCGTGCTTGTGAAAAACTCGGCATCCCGTATTACACCTGGGACTTCTCGGAGCGTTTCCAAGAAGAAGTCGTCGACGATTTCATTGAAGAATATGCCGCAGGTCGCACACCGAACCCGTGCATGCGCTGTAATGAACGCATCAAATTCGCAGCCTTGCTGGAACGTGCTATTGCCCTGGGCTTTGATGCCGTGGTCACCGGGCACTATGCGAAGGTGATCGAAGGTGAGGCCGGGGAACTGGAATTGCACCGCGCCGCAGATGACGCTAAAGACCAGTCCTACGTGCTTGGTGTGCTCACGGCCGAGCAGCTGAAGCATTCGATGTTTCCGTTGGGCGACACGCCATCCAAAGAGATGGTGCGCGCCGAAGCAGCCGAACGTGGCATCTCTGTTGCGCAGAAGCCAGATTCCCACGATATTTGCTTCATTCCCGATGGCGATACTCGCGGTTGGCTTGAAGAAAAAATCGACATGGAAGACGGACCCATCGTGGATACCGAGGGTGAGGAAGTCGGTACCCATCCCGGGTCGCAGGCCTTTACCATCGGTCAGCGTCGCGGACTCGGCATTGGCAAACCCGCTGAAGACGGCAAACCGCGCTTTGTGCTTGAACTGCGTCCAAAGGAAAACACAGTGGTCGTTGGTTCACGCGAGATGCTCTCGGTGGATCGGATCACCGGTATCCGTCCGTCCTGGGCAGGCCTCCCCATCGCCGAAGACTCCACGGGCGAATGGTTCGATTGCCACGTGCAAGTACGGGCCCACGCCGAACCGGTGCCGGGCCGTACTCGGGTGACGACCGGTGACGTCGACGGGGCCGAAGCCGTCGTATGGGAAATTGAACTGGACGAGACGATTCAAGGTGTTGCGCCCGGTCAGACTGCGGTCGTCTACCAGGGCACCCGCGTGCTCGGTCAGGTGACCATCCACAAGTCAATCAACGCCGAGCGCCTCGCACACGTCTAAACTAAGAGCTATGAACTACGATTCCACGGCATCCTCGTTGACGGATACCACCGATCCGGCGATCCTTGAAGAACTGTTATCCATCCGGTCCAGCATCGACAATATTGACGCGACGCTCGTGTATTTGCTGGCCGAACGGTTCAAATGTACTCAGAAGGTCGGTCGGCTCAAAGCCAAACATGAACTACCACCGTCTGACCCAGAACGCGAAAAGGCACAGATCAAACGGTTACATTCGTTAGCTCGCGACGCGGAACTGGATCCAGCGTTTGCCGAGAAGTTCTTGAACTTCATCATCGAAGAAGTCATCCGTCACCACAAGGCCATCTCTCAGGAGCACCAGTGACGCAACCGGTGGGTTTGGTCGATGGAACCTTCGCCGGGACCGATCTCCACGCCGTCTATGCACTGCAGCACAACGAAATTGGGACGCCGCACATCCCTGTGCTGGCAGAACTGCCAGACGTCGGCCCACATGCGACAGGCGTTGGCAAGGTTGCTGCCAACCTGAGTCTGCCATTTCAGCTGCGCTCCTATGGCTGGCAGCTGCAACATGGCGAGCGAATTTCTGCCATTGACCAACTGCGCGCGATCTCGCATCGCGATAGCACCATCCAGGCGATGTCCGATATCGCCGCCGACGATGTTGTACCGGAGGTCTCGGTGCGCTTGCTGGGTCCCGTGGCGTTAATGATGGCCGGGTGGTTACCCTCCGGGCAGCGTATCCTTCGCGACGCCGGTGCGCGTCGCGATATTACCGGTGCTTGGGCCGAAGGTGCAGCGACTCTCATCGCCCGGATCCGTGGCGTCCTCGGCGCTGCACCGACCATCATTGTTGACGAAGCGCAGGCGTATAAAGCTGTCAACGGGCAGGTTCGCACTGCTTCAGGTGCCGGTTTCGAATGGTCCATCGATGTGTCCGAAGTACGTTCCATGTGGGAGACCGCGGCAGCCCAGGACGCCACGGTGCTTATCGAAACGTCCTCCGAGCTTATCGGGACGGCAGCTGCAGTCTGCGGTGTTGTGCTGGACTGGCCGACAGGCCGTAACCGAATGACCGAGCAGACCTGGGAGCTGGTTGACCGTCTGGTGCAGAAAGAGACGCCCGTTGCCTTGCAAATAGAACGTCGGGATCATCCTGAACGTTACGCCGAAGAACTTGTGCAACAGTACCTCGATTGGGGTGCCAGTTACGAGGGGTTGGACCACGTACGTTTCCTACGACGTTTTCACAATGCATCCGCCACAGATGCCGGCCCCGGACTGCAAGACCTCCACATTCTGGCCGATCACGCTGCAGGGTATGCAGCATCCTTGTAGCACCGTCGTCGTACGCGAGCATTGTGTCTGTGAAAGACCGTTCTCGGAAGGTCTCAGTGACGGACGATGAGCTTTGGTATTTAGACCCGGAAGCCCCTGCAACTGCGGTGCGGGAGAGTATTAGGCTGGCGCCGTTGGTGCCGCCGTGAGTACCGGATGTCAGACTTCCCATAATTTGGACCAGTGAACGAGCTGCGACTCAAGACTTTCTGTGAGCATCGTGACGACGCCACTAACGTATATCACAGACGACCGGCTGCTTTGAGTCGCAGATATCTATCACCAACGACCATCGGAAGTTCATCGGGTTGTGCCTCAACGACCTCAGCACCGTAACGATTCAGCAACTGCACCATCTTACGGTTCCGAAGTTTTTGGGCTTCAGCACTCGCGGCGATGAACGCATCGTCAGAACTTTCGCGAGCTTGCGCCATGGCATCGAGTTCAGGGTCTGCTACCGCAGCGATCAGGACGACGTTGCGCTTGGTCAGCACCGGCAAGATCGGGATGAGCCCTTCTTCGATCGCCGCAGAATCAAGCGGGGTGACCAATACGATGAACGCGCGCTGGCGGGTGATATTGGAGATCTCTGGTGGCAACACGGTCCAGTCTGCTGCCAGCAAACGCGGAAAGACTTTGGAAAGGGCCGTGGAAATACGGTGGAGCAGTTGTCCTTTTTCTTCGGATGACGAACGGGACCGAATCGTCTGATCTAGGGTGACCAAATCAACGCGGTCTCCGCCGGCATTGGCCAGTGCTGAGATAAAGAGCGCGGCTTCAATTCCGGCATCGAAGCGTGTCTCGTCGCCGACTCGAACGGCCGATGCACGCGAAGAGTCGAGTACTACAACCACGCGCCGGTCGCGCTCGGGTCGGTAGGCCCGGACGATGAGCTCGTGGGATCGTGCCGAGGCTCGCCAGTCGATGGTTCGCACATCATCACCGCGAACATACTCACGCAGCGAATCAAACTCATGACCCGCGCCGGGCATGTGCACCGCCGAGCGACCCTCAATTTCGCGCAATTGGTGAATTCGTGAGGGAAGATGACGGCGCGAGCGAAACGGCGGAACCACGGTCACTTCGCCCACCGAGGTGTGGGTGTACTGGCGGCCACCAAGTCGCAGTGGACCTTGGGTTCTCACGGTCAGTTTTCGTGTGCGCACGGTGCCGCGTCGCGTTGGGGTCAGAGTCGTCGTGAAGCGCTGCGTGTCCTGGGAAGTGACATCGAGACGATGCACGGGCTGAGCGTCGTGTGCGGCCGGCTGCCAACCGTCACGGATCTGGCCGCGCATTCTACGGCTGGAACTGTTGGTGACGTCGACCCAAACTTTGAGTGGTTCTTCTAGCCGAATGTTCTTATTGTCGCTGCGGGTGAGAGTCACGGCCCGGGGCGAGGGCGTCAGTGCAAGCTCGACCACTAGCAGCACGACCAGGATGCCCAGCAGCGCAAAAACCGTACCCCAGCTCGGCCAGAAGACCATCGGGATGAACCCGGCGACTGCCACCAGCACGAAGCGATACGAAATGTACATTAGCGAGGCACCGCTACGGTCGCGATGAGGCCCTGGAGTACTTGGTCAATGTTGACGCCGTCCATTTCTGCCTCGGGACGCAGCGACACGCGGTGGCGTAAACAGGGTAAGACGAGGGCTTGGACGTCATCGGGGGTGATGAATTCACGGCCCAACAACCAGGCCCAGGCTTTGGCGGTTTTCATCAGCGCCGTGGAACCACGCGGTGAGACGCCGGCCTGGAATGACGGGGAGGTTCGTGTGGCTTGGACCAGATCCACAATGTAGGCGAGGACTTCTGGGGACGTTTTCACCCTAGCGGTTTCAGCACGCGCGGCGGTGATGGTGGCCTGATCGGCGACGGCATTGAGCCCTGCTTGTACCAGGTCTGTGGGTTTGAACCCGGCGGCGTGGCGGTTCAGGATCTCAATTTCCTCGTTGCGTGCTGGCAGATCGAGTTTGACCTTGAGCATGAACCGGTCCAACTGGGCTTCTGGCAGGGGATAGGTGCCCTCATATTCGATGGGGTTTTGTGTGGCGATCACCATGAACGGTTCGGGAAGGCGATGCGTGGTGCCGTCCACCGAGACCTGGTGTTCTTCCATCGCCTCGAGTAATGCCGCCTGAGTTTTTGGCGGGGTGCGGTTGATCTCATCGGCGAGCATCAGATTGGTGAACACTGGGCCCTGGCGGAACGTAAATTGTGCGGTGGACGCATCGTAAATGAGCGAGCCGGTTACGTCGCCCGGCATGAGGTCGGGGGTGAACTGCACGCGGGTGTCGTCTAGGTCCATTGCTTCGGACAGGCTGCGTACCAGCAGGGTTTTAGCAACACCGGGTACGCCCTCGAGCAAGACGTGGCCTTCAGCCAGCAACCCGATCAACAGGGAGGTGACGGCGTGGTCCTGGCCGACCACGGCTTTGGCAACCTCGGCCCGGACATCGTTGAGTTGGGGACGGGCGGTTTGCTGATTCACTGTGACTCCTTTGGTGGTGCGGCGAAGCGATCACGCACTTGATGTTCAAGATCTTGTAGGTGTTGTGCCCAGGTGACAAACGTTCGTGAGGTAATTTCATCGCTCGGTGGACTATAGAGGCCGTGGAGTTCTGCCACGGGGCGGCCCAGTTGGGTTGCGGTTTGTGCCAGAATTTCGTCCGGTGGTGTTTGCGCGCTGAGCTGCAGCAGCCGCGCGAGCCGGGCCAGGCTGGCTTGCTGCAGCATGGTTAGTGCGTGGCCGTGATGCTTGGCTTGGGCATACATGCGTCCGCGGCCCACGGTCGTTTCAGCGGTCGAAACTTCCGCCGGAAGCGGCTCGGTGATGACGGGACCGGTGCGTCGTCCGATGAAGAACAGTCCTATACCGGTGACGATAATGGCCCACACGATGCCCATACGGGCCCAATCGGGTAATTGTACCGGCGAGAGGTCGCCGTCTCCATCGGCATCCAAGGTGAAGTCCGGTTGGAACCAGATCACCGTGTCGGATTGTCCCAACGCCCAGGTGGCCAAGGTGGCGGTCCCGTTTTCGTACAGGCCGTAGTTGGACAGCATCTGGGCATCCGCGAAGACAATCGAGCCCTGTGCTGTCTGCGCATAGGCGTACGCCTGGTGTTCCCCAGCCATTGCCTCGTCCCCAACGGCGAAACACCCGTCGGCATTGTCACCGACGACCACGCCGCTTGACACGTCGCTGATCGTACCGGCTTCGCGTGCGGCATCTACCGCACACGAGTTGTCCAATTGTACCTCTTCGACGCCGCCCGGGATGCCTTGTATGCCATCGATGCCGTTGAGCATGTGGCTCATTTGTGGCTCGGATACCCCGGCGAAGACTCGCTGGTCAGCGGGTACGAGCTCTGTCAGCTCTTGTAAGCGTTCATAGGAGGCCGTTTGCATGGCAGAGTTTTTGTCGTGAAACAGCACGGTGGCATTGGGCGTCTGCTCCATTTCGTTGCGCAACTGGGACATCGTTTGAGCAGGACGAACCGCAATGCCCTGGTCCTCGAGCACGCTGGTAATGCCTGCGGCCCCGGGGCCGGTTTCCTCATCAATGCCCAGACTGCCTCCGGCGCGTTGTGGCTGCACTGCAATCCAGATCATGATCACAAGCCACACGACTACCACGAGTGCGACGACCGAAATCAACCCGAATTTGCGACGTGGACGGGTATTCATCGCGGTATCAACCTCGCCGGATCATCGTGCGGGTGTGCGGCTTGTGGTCGTGCTGTTTGAACGCTCCGGGCCAGTTGCATCATCGATTCAACGTCTTGGCGGTTCGGTGTAGTCCCACCGTAGATGACGCGGTTGAACTCACTGGAGGCATGATTGATGGCATCGCGGTGGGAGGCGAGGACGGCGCTCAGCGCCCAACCGAATGTAGTGGCCGTGGTGGAGGGCGTCACCTCGACGAGTTGGCGTTGTTGTGCGTGTCGCACCATTGCGCGGTAGGCGTGGATAAAAGCCTGATGCAGCTCTCCCGAGGCCAAGTAGCGTTCGGCGTTGGCAAAATACTGCTCTGCGGGGATAGCCGGATCGATCAATTGGGATTCATCTGTTGATGCGTCCGGGCTCACCGAGGGACGGAAGAACTTGATGAATAAGAATATTAAAACGCCCACGGCCACGATCAACAGGACTTGCAACACAATGGTGCCAGGGCCGGACGGATCCACATCGAGGGAGAGTAACTCATTGAGCCACCGAATGAAGGCTTGCCAAAGACCAGAAGGGTCGGGAGTCAGGTCGTAGGTCTCAATCCGCTCATCGAGTAGGTGCCGAGCCTCATCGTCGTTGGGGGTCCAGGGCGTGGCGGTCATCAGTACAATCCTGGAGGATTCGGTGGTCCGTGTGGTCCGTGGCCGTATGGCCCGGAACCGTATGGGCCAGGGGCCTGAGGTGGTTGTTGGAAGCCGGGGGAGGGAGCCTGCTGCAGACCTGCGCTGTAGCGTCCGGGAATGATGTCATTCGATTCATCGTTGGAGCCTGTCTGCTCCTCCAACGACGTATCGAACCGATCGGCGGTGTTTCCCGAGGCATGTTGTGCGGCCAACTGCTGAAATTCGAGGCTGAGTCCTTCTTTGCGGAAGCGATAGTCAAAATAGAAAAAGATCCCGACCAGTAACGACATGCTGCTGACGATGAAACCCACAATCTGTGCGAGAGCCGAGACCACGAAGTTAACGATCAGCATCGTCGTATTGAGTTCTGTTTCTGTGCCCGCCGACATAATCACAAAGAATGAAACAAACAATAACGGGCTCATGATGACGTAGGACACGAACCAAAAAATCAGCATGAACAACACTGAGATCAGCAGCGTGCGCCAGAAGTGGCCGCGGGTCAGGCGCCATGAGCGACGTAGTGCAGCAAAAATGCCGATATCTTCGATCACCATGGCTGGCACTATCAACAGCCACCGCGTTACGAAATATGCGGCTCCCAACAGCGGGAGACAGGCCATCAGGAACGATGTGATGAAACCTAAGAAAATTGCACCGAAGTCCCCCGGCTCTACCCCGGCAAAAATCAGCGTGAATGTTAAAACACCGACCAGGATCATGACGATATATAAAACAAACAGGGCGGCCAGCATGAGCGCGAGCACGCCGATGAGTCGCCCCCACCGGCCACGTAAGAACCGGAAGCCTTGGCTAAGCGATGTCTTCACGCCGATAGCACTTCGGGCAATCATGACGGAGTAGATTGCCCAGTTGAAGACATGTCCCAAAACCAGCGTCACCACAGACAGTAATGTCGTGGCGAGGAAACCAACTCCTGAGCCGGACACGAAGTTGTCGATAGGGACAGTCGGGTCCATCAAGCTTGTGCCAAAAGCGCGCAGCATGAGGAACTCCCCGGTAGCGCTTAACATGGCAGCGATGGCCCCGAAAATTAGGGCCGCTCCAAAAAACACTCCGGGCGAGAAGCGTATAGCGGCAAACAACGCGGTGAAATAATCACCGAGAGTCAGGGCTCGCAAGGGCAATGAACCCGGCTGCGCGATGGGCATAAAACCCTGCTGCGGATAGGGTGCAGGTCCAGGCTGACTACCTTGGGGATGCCAGCCATATGAGCCGCCTTGATAAGGCCCCGGTTGTCCAGGGGGTGGGCTCGATGGGCCGTTAAATGACACCTGGCTCCTCCAAAGGTTGTTCGTTTCGGATCTTCACACTGTGTAAGTCAACCGGTTGCTAAACCAGATTCTAACCACCAGAAGCACCATAGAGACGGCAATTTTAGCGCGATTACCTTAAACCACAATATGAAACTGATGAGGAGTAGTTGTCCGGTATGCTTTATCCAGGTAATTACTATGCCAATCGCGCGGGAAGGAACAGGGTTGAAGACCAAAATTTTAGTGGTTGACGACGACGAAGCGTTAGCCGAGATGATCGGTATTGTCCTGAATAACGACGGTTTCGAAACCTATTTTTGTTATGACGGCACACACGCCAACGATATGTATCGCAGCGTCCATCCCGATCTTGTGCTCCTGGACCTGATGCTCCCGGGCAAAGATGGCATTGAAATTCTGCGCGAACTTCGCAGAGACTCTGACACTCCGGTGGTCATGTTGACCGCAAAATCCGAAACCGCTGACATCGTGCGTGGTCTTGAAGCAGGCGCCGATGACTACGTGCCCAAACCATTCAAACCCGCTGAACTCGTAGCACGCGTTCGCGCCCGTCTGCGTGAGACGGATACCCGGGACCCTGAAACCCTTGAAATCGCTGATCTGACAATCGATGTGGCAGGCCATGAAGTGACTCGCGATGGTGAGAGCCTGAGCCTCACACCGCTTGAATTTGACCTGCTTGTAGAGTTGGCGCGTCGTCCCGGTCAGGTGTTGACCCGTGAAGAGCTCCTCGAAGAAATCTGGGGCTACCGTCATCAGGGTGACGCGCGCTTGGTTAACGTCCATGTGCAGCGTCTACGTGCCAAAGTAGAAAAAGACCCCGACAATCCCGAAGTGATTCTCACCGTACGGGGAGTCGGGTATAAAGCCGGCTAATATCATGTCCACCGACGTCGCCCTTCCGACCGAAGAACCACCTCAGCAGCCGAAAAAACCTTGGTTCAAACGGATCTTCGGTGTGTTTCACCGTACCCGCAGACGGTTTATTCGCGAATGGGATTCGTCGATGTCGCTGCGCACCGCAGTGATCGCTGCTGCGGCGACCATTATCGGATCGCTGTTTTTGGCGTTCTTTTTGACGCAACAGATCACCAGCGGGCTCTTCCAATCGCGCTTTAATCAGGTGCAAGCCGAAGCAAATCATGCGTTGCAGCAAACACGACAGGTATTTGAGAACGCCGCTACGGCCGACGAAGATTCAACGACCTCGCTCGTTGCAGACACCCTTCGTCAGCTGACGACCGATGAGACCGCGTTCGCTCGAGAGTTCCTGCTGGTACCGCTGGAAGAAGAGGACAACCTCTACGTCGGGTCGATGAGTTCAGGCGGCGCCACCGATCAGCTGATCACGGATGATCTTGCGGAACAAGTTTCGTCCGGTAGCGGTATCTATTATCAGTCCATTTCGTTGCCGAATGCCGGCTCCACGGAACCAGGCCTCGCATTTGGTACCCAAGTCGTGCTGCCACCGGGAAACTACTACGCGCTGTACTTCATCTACGATCTGTCTGATGTGCAAGCTACCATCGACTATCTCATGAACGTGCTGCTGGTGGCCGGCGTCGTTTTAGTCATTATGAATATCGGTATTGCACTCTGGGTGACCCGCTCGGTGGGCAAGCCCATTCAACAGGCAGCACAGACTGCGGAGTGGCTCTCCTCTGGCGATCTGTCGGTACGGATGGATGTTAAACGCACCGACGAAGTCGGTTCACTGTCTGGATCGTTCAATAAGATGGCCGATAATATTCAGGACCAAATCACACAGCTGGCGGATCTATCGCAAATACAGCAACGCTTTGTGTCCGACGTTTCGCACGAATTGCGCACCCCATTGACGACTGTGCGGATGGCTTCTGAAGTACTCTACGACTCTCGCGATGCACTCGACCCGGTACTGCGTCGATCGACAGAGTTAATGCAACACCAGGTCGAACGGTTCCAAGCGCTGTTGGCTGACCTGCTGGAAATTTCGCGGTTTGATGCCGGCGCAGCAGAAGTATCGCTCGAGAAAACAGATCTACTCCACCTGGCCGCAGATGTGGCGTTAACTGCTCAACCTTTGGCAGATGAAACTGACACACAATTATCCATCGTAGCCAAGGGCGAGTCCTTCACTGCGGAAGTCGACTCCCGCCGTATCGAACGTATCCTGCGAAACCTGGTCAATAACGCGATTGAACACGGAGAATCCAAGCCGGTAGACGTCGTCCTGCAGGGCGATGACACCGCCGTATCCATCGTGGTTCGTGACCACGGAATGGGCATGACCCAAGAGCATCTCGAACATGTATTCGACCGGTTCTGGCGTGCTGATCCCGCCCGCACGCGAACGACTGGCGGCTCTGGGCTTGGATTGGCTATCGCTGTGGAAGATACCCGCCTCCACAATGGAACGATCGATGCGTGGGGCAAAGCTGCCCAAGGTGCGGCTTTTCGTGTCACCCTGCCGCGGATCTCTGGCACGGTCGTTTCGGGTGAGCCGCCCTTGGACTTACCACCAGAATATGACCGGGGGATGCGCCTTGCTCCACGAGACGTTGACACCGTCGATCCCGATGAGCAGGCGAACCAATCCTCGGTATTCAACCGAGTGACCGAGCAGCATTTATACCAGCCCAAGGACGAGCTCCCATGAGGTTGCAACACCTCATCCGGCTGATTCTGGCCGGACTACTCTCTAGCGTTTTGGTGGCTGGTTGCGCGAGTCTGCCGCAATCGGGCCAGGTGGGGGAATCAGATCAACAGGCCGATATCGACCGACATACCGCGTATACGTTTAACCCCGCTGGTCCGGCAACCGATGCGACTCCTACGTCGATAATTAGCGGCTTCATTTTGGCTTCCACAGGAATCCAAGGTGATTTTTCGACTGCTCGGGAGTTTCTGACTGAATCCGCAGCCGAAGAGTGGGATCCACAGGCACAAACCACGATCTATACGGGGCGTCCAATCGTGGATTCCACTGATGACCATCAGTACAGTGTCGAACTCACCTCGGTGGGGTCCCTTGATGATGCCGGAGTGCTCGAAGTTGCTGACGAGGGTACGACACAAAGTTTTGATTTTAGTCTGGTGCAAGTCGATGGGCAGTGGCGCATTGGTGAGCTGCCCGATGGAATTAGCTTAGATTCTGCCCAGTTCCGAGCGCTCTTCAATACCCAAACTCTGTACTTCTACGACCCCACCTATAACTACGCGGTGCCCGATGTACGGTGGATGCTCAATAGCCCTAATCAGACCGCTACGATTGTTAGAGCCCTGCTGAACGGTCCAGCCGATTATCTGGAAGGGGCTGTGGTCTCAGCATTCCCGTCCGATGCGGAACTATTTCGCGACACTGTGCCAGTATCGAGCGCGACAGCTCAAGTAGACCTGACCGACGAAACCTTTCAGGACACGTCTGACCTCACCAGACACCGGATGCAGCAGCAACTGGATTTAACGTTGGAACGCTACCCGGGCGTTTCTGAAGTTGATATGACGAGGGAACGTGCCAGTATAAACTTAGGCGAACCGCCAGATGGCTTTGTCCCCGCAGATAACTCCGTGACCACCGGCAATACTCAAATCGGTGTTCACCCTGAAACCAATCAACTCGTGGCGTACGAGGCCAACTCGACCAATACGCTCGACGGGTTCCCCAACGTAGCGAACCTCGAGCCTATCGAACCGACCATGAACCGAGAGCGCGACACGGCTGCATTCCTCAATACGGATCGTGACACGCTCTATGTCGCCAATGAGTCAACGCAATCGTATGAAATTGCCACTGGCACAGATCTCATTGCCCCTTCAATGGATGTGCACGATTGGGTATTTACCGCAACCGATGACAACACCATTATTGCTGCAAAGACGAATCGCACTGGCCAAGTGCTGGAAATCACGCATCCATGGACGGAACAAGACGCCGAAATTAGTGCACTGAGTATCTCCCCGGAGGGCACGCGTGCCGCCGTCGTCGTCACGCCGTCGGATGGCCCAGCCAAACTCTATATGGCTGGACTCATCCGTGATGAAGACGGCCAGCCACAAGCACTGGGAAATATTTTCCAGTTACAAACCGATGAATCGCCAAATAGGGTCTCGTGGTATTCCACCTCCGAAGTCCTGGCCGGCCGCGTGTCAGATAGAGAACGCGTCGAACTGGAACTCGTTGGATTGACAGGGCCATCCGTGAACTTCAAACCAATGTTAGGTATGGTCAATTTCTCCACCGGAGCTGGCAATGTCTACGCCGAAACCGAGGACAACGTCTACCTTCGGGTGGGCAACAACTGGCGTGTCGAACCCGGCGCACCCACACAACTGTCGTATCCCGGCTAGAGAATCCACAACCTAGGCGACACACCGGCGCTCATTGACTGCATTGGGCCATACTCAGATCATGAATACAGTCCTGCATATATTGGATGACCTCGTGACGTCGCCAGCAGCCAAGACAATAACAGCAGCGTGGCGAGGCATGGCCAATCTGTTAGTCCCGAACCCTTGTGTCTTGTGTGTCTGGGCCGATGCAGTTACCCACCAGCTGTGCCTAGACTGCATGGATCTTTTGAAACAGCAAAACGATCAGATCATGCAAGTTCAGGAATTTGCTGACGGGTTGCCGCTGGACATGGTCACCGGTCAACCGCTGCCGGTCTTCGCGTCCTCGTTTTATACGACGGAAATGTCGCGGGTGCTCTTGAACTATAAAGACCACCAACGCATCAACGTCGCAGGTTTCCTCCGTCCCATCGCTTTTCGTACATTGCAGTATGTGGCTGACTATTTTGGATACCCCTATTATCGGTTGATCCCCATGCCCTCCTCCGGCGCGAGTATGAGAAAGCGCGGGTATAACCCCGTGAGTACCATGTTGCCTAAACCCGCGCCTCCTACGTTGGTTTACGACGTGAAAACGCTCAAAACGCGGTGGCAACTCCTTGCCAGGGCCTCACACTGGGGCAGTGGTGTGCAGAGCCGACGAGATGGCTCTCGTCATAAGTTCAGTATTGCAACTCGGCATAAGCCACCTGCGGAACCCGTCATTCTGGTCGACGATGTGGTGACCACCGGCGCAACGATCGCTGCGGCAACAAGGACGCTGGAAGCAGCCGGATTCGATGTTGTGGCAGCCGTCGTGGTGGCTGCTGTTATGCCACGTAGCTAAGGGCTGACGAGGCAAAAGATGTCAGTTTTTAGGAACTCTGCCAAATCGTTGCAGCAAAACTTATCGTGGAGGTCCCGAGCGGGTACCATTGGGATGACCAGCGTAGGCGGCGAAGCAACGCAATCAGTTTGAGTTGTTTCGTCGCTGACCTAATTGTTCTTAGTACACGAGGAGGATTTGATGGCTATCGACATCAATTACCTGGCCCGCGATACGGATCTTTCGGACGACTTTCGTTCGTACGTCGAGGAAAAATTCGACAAGATCTCATCATTGACCGAACAAGCGCAGCGTCTGGAGGTCAAACTCGTTTCTCGTGAATCACATACCGGCGCATCCGGCTTGGTGACTGCAGAGCTTACCTTGCACTCACCTCGCGACGTGGTTCGTTCAGAAGCTAACGACAACGATAAGCAAATCGCTTTTGATCACGCTTTCGCACGGTTGCAAGAGCGCTTACGGCGTTTGCGTGACCGTGCCAAAGGCGGGCGGCGTCGTGCATCGGTACAGGAAATTACCCAAAATTTTTCGCCGGTTCCTTCCGACGTCTCGCTAGTAGAAGAAGTTCTAGAGCAACAGGCCGCAGAAGCCCAAGAGCAGGCAGAACAGGAGCGTCTGGAACAAAACGGTGATGTGCCCGTCACCATTCGCCGGAAGGTCTTCCCAACCGAGAAGATGACGCTGGACGATGCCATCGACAACATGGAACTTGTCGGACATGATTTCTATCTCTTTATTGATGAAGAAACGGACTTGCCATCGGTCGCCTACCGTCGCCGTGGCTGGTCTTACGGTGTGATCTCTTTGGGCGATGAGGAGTCAGAAGTCACCCGCGATTATCGCGAAGCTAAAGCTTAAACCCTGATCCACCGATGAGTGATCGGTTGAGGCGTTGAATCCATGATCGGGCGGGACGGGATTTTCGGGGAGGTTGGTGTCTCCCGGCCTTGTTCCGG